>JBBQQV010000330.1:0-4114 GCA_038215505.1 Lysobacterales bacterium | reverse complement strand
GTTGCGCCGCCGGTTGCTGAAGACGTATACGCACACGGCGAACGGGTCCAGGCCGAGCACCTTCTCGACCAGCAGCGCCAGGCCGTTGATGTTGAGCCGGAAGTCGATCGCCTCGCGGTGCAGGTAGACCTTCAGCCCTTCGTCGAGACGGAACACCGCACCCTCCCGAGGGCTTCGATGACAACGCCTGCCTGCTGCACATCGAGCTGGCGAAGATCGAAGACCACGCCGTTGGGCAGCCGGGCCTGCAGGTTCATCCGTTCGGCCTGGCGGTTGGCGTCGGTCATCGGTATCGCCGCTGTGGCGGCCGTGATCGGCAGCGCGACGAACGCCTCGCGTGCAGTGCCCGGGCTCGCCACGACCGCGCGCTGACGCCGCTCGCTGTGCTCGCGCACCCAGCGGCTGAGTTGGTTGGCGTTGATGCCGCACTGGCGGGCCAGTCGCGACACCGACGTGCCGGGCTTGCCGCACGCCGCCACCAGTTCGGCCTTCGCTGATTCGTCGTACACGCCGCGTCCGTCGCTCTTGCGACCTATCAGAAGTCGGCGCGCCAAGTCGTCCATACCGTCTGCCATCACGTTCCCACGTTCACCTACGTGGGAACGTAGGCTGTCAGACAGTGGCACCTCGATCAAGGACGCGGTTTATTGAGCGCTTACCGTCCGTTTGGCGAAGGCGAACACGGCTGCCAGCCGATCGCCCTCGTCAAGGTCAATGCCACGAACACCTCCTTTGCGAGTCGCCGATCGGAATGCGCTGGCATCGGTGCACTTGACAACGCCGCGTGCTGTCACCTGCCAAACGTACTCTTCGGCATCGGGAGTCAGCGAGACTTCGCAACTAGGACCATCCGGCGCGTCCTGTTGATCGCCCCACTTCTCAAGTTGACTGCCATCGCACAGGAAAGCCGTCCCTGTCAACGAAAATGCCAGGGTGCGGTGGCTCTTGGCGGGCTCATCAGCATTTGAGAATTGCTTCATTGATCAGCGAGTCCTTGGTTTACCGGATTCCTAGCATCTTGTGTGTCTGCACCGACAGGCGCCATTGGGGGTGCGCTTGACAGTAGGCCACCGCTGCGGCCGTGTTCTGCGACACCGCCGGACCGTCCATTGGCTGTAGCAGGTAGTGCTCGAAGCGCAGCGTCGGCCAAGGCAAGGTTTCCGGCATCAGGTCCTGCTGCGGATACACCAACTTGAGTTCATGGCCGTGGGTCTGCACCCAGTGCGCCCCGGCTTTGGGGCTGACGCAGATCCAGTCAATGGCCTCGGGCGCCGTGATCGTGCCGTTGGTCTCCACGGCGATCCGGAAGCCGCGCGCATGCAGCGCATTGATCAACTCGCTGTCGAGTTGTAGCAGCGGTTCTCCGCCGGTCATCACCACCAGTCGGTGGCGGTCGTCGCCTGACGGCCAGATCGATAGGATTCGATCCGCTAGGCTGTCAGCCATCACGTACTTGCCGCCCAGCGTGCCGTCGGTACCAACGAAATCGGTGTCACAGAAGCGGCAGACGGCAGACGCCCGATCGGACTCGCGTCCACTCCAAAGGTTGCAGCCGGCGAAGCGGCAGAACACCGCCGGCTTGCCCGCCTGAAAGCCTTCGCCCTGCAGCGTGTAGAACACTTCCTTGACCGAGTACGTCATGCCCTTACACCGGCAAAGCTGGGCCGCTGAGGTCTACGCCAACCAGCGAGCCACAGCCCTCGGACTCGAATAGGTCCACCCGGGCGAGTTGCGGAAGTTCCCGCCGCGTCGTTTCGTGCAGCCAGCGCGCGATGGTGGTGGTGTCGCCGTCGGCCAACTCGGGCCTCTCGTGGATCGGATGGTGGTCGATCGACTTGAAGATCGGATCGAACACCGATTTCACGTCACCGAAGTCGACCGTCCAACCCATAAGCGCGTTGATGGGCGCGTTCAGGTGTAAGCGTAGCGTGTAGGTGTGGCCGTGGATGGCATACCGCGGGTCGCTGGCAGGTGCGCGACGATGCCTCACCGCGCTGTCGATGGTGAAGTCCTTCCAAATCCGGTAGTTCGACCCGTCGAACGTTGCGCCGCATGACGCCGTTTCGTACACGGTCACCCACGATAGTGCCGGTAGTGCCGGCTTGAGTCGCTCCCACAACCACGACGAGATCATCTCGCTTGTAGGGTTCTCGAGACCTGGCACTTCGTTGAGGCAGCGGTAGTTGACCTGCGCTGCGATCGGCGCCCAGAGATCGTCGAGGTGGTCGTAGTCGATACTCAGATCGGCGCCAGCCAGATCCTGATTGGCATGCACGATCACCTCAAAGCCGTGCCCGTGCAACCGGCCGCACTTGTGCCCAAGCGGCACGTGCGGCAACCGGTGTGCCGCCTGAAAGCGGTAGCGCCGCCAAACGTGCGCGTGGTCTCGCGCATCGACCTCGACCCCCTGGTTTGGCGTGCTCTGCACCGCGACACGATCGATCCCCGGCGCATCGAGCCGCTCGCGGATCCAGCGCGCTAAGTTCTCGTCTGTCGGCTGCGCTAATTGCTCGTTGAGCACACCATAGCTCAGCAGCCCGGCGCAACGATCGACCTGCCGCTGCAGAGCCGCCACCTCGCCGCCCGGATACGTTACCCAGTCGGCCGGCACCGCCGCATACGCCGTGGCCGTGAAGCCATGACCGTGCATGCGTCTGCAGCGATGGCCGACTGGCAGCATCTCGACTTGTCGTGCAGCCTCGAAGCGACTGCTTGCTGCATGCAGGACCGCGAGAGTGGGTGTGGTCTCGTTCATGCCAACTCCGTTCGGATAAAAGCCTCATAGCCGTTGCGCCGTAGTTCGCAGGCCGGGCAATGGCCGCAGCCATAGCCCCAGCGATGCAATTGGGTGTGGTCGCCCAAGTAGCAGGTGTGCGTTTCGGTACGGATTAGTTCGACCAGCGCAGCGCCTCCAAGTTGCTGAGCCAGATGCCAGGTCTGCTCTTTAGTCAACCACATGAGCGGCGTTTCTACGACCATGGGCGCATCCAGGCCCAGGCTCATCGCGATCTGCAACGCCTTAAGCGTGTTGTCCCGGCAATCCGGGTAGCCGGAATAGTCGGTCTCGCACATACCGCCGACCAGCGCCGTCAGCCCTCGTCGGTAGGCAATCGCTGAAGCGAATGTGAAGAACAGCAGGTTGCGACCTGGCACGAAGGTGGAGGGAAGGCCGGACGCCTTGAACGCAATCTCCTGGTCTTGCGTGAGCGCCGTGTCGCTGATCTGCCCGAGAAGCGCCAAGTCGAGCATGTGGTCCGCACCGAGTCGTTGCGCCCAGTCCGGGAAATGTTCTTTCAACCGGTCGAGCACCACCTTGCGGCACTCGAGTTCGACCGCGTGCCGCTGCCCGTAGTGAAAGCCGATCGTCTCAACGAGCGTATAGCGCTCTAAAGCCCAAGCCAGGCAAGTGGCCGAATCTTGGCCGCCGGAAAACAGTACCAATGCCTTACGTTCCATTGCATCACCCATTTGCGATACGGCGCGGCTTGCGCAGGGCCTTCTTGAGGGCGCTGACCAGGTAGCGCGTCAGCAGATCGATGTCACTCGGCGTGTTCTGTATGCCGTTCCATGGCCTGATATCCCACGCCTCAAGTTGCCACTGGCCGCTTGTCCACGCGGTGTAGGGCGCCAGCAGTCGCAGACCCTGCTCAAATTGATGACGTTGGACCGCTCCCTCAGCGCTGTATAGATGGTCCATTACAAAGCCCATAGCGACAATGCCAGCCCCGTGCCGCAAGCGCGAGAACCGCGGCGTCATGCCTGCCCATGCTGGCCCATATACGGTGGCAACCGCGTGGAAGAACTCGCCCACGAGATCAAACGCCCGTGCGTCCCGGTCTTCGTACTGCACCAGGTCGCGAATGGCGCCATCAGAGGCCGAATTCATGATCAACCGCTGCATGGCCGTGTCGCTGATCACGCCGGTCGGATTGGTGTGCTGTCGGATCTCGCCGTGCAGCGAACTGCCGCGCGTGAAGTTGAGCAGGTCAACGATGCGGGCCGAGAACTTACGTTGCGTGAAGCGTTCCGGCAAGCCCTCCACGTTGGGCAACAACTCATAGATGAGCGTCTTCGGCAGAGGGCGGGTGTTGTTGATCAGAACGAACTGTTGCCG
>JBBQQV010000329.1:0-4124 GCA_038215505.1 Lysobacterales bacterium | reverse complement strand
AGTTGATGGCGCTGTGCGCAGGCGATAAGCGGATGGACTTCCTGTTCGGCCTGGCCGGCAACGCCGCGCTCACGCCCAAGGCCGCGCCGCTGATGAGTCGCGCCCGCGCACTACACGCGCAGCGCTGCGTGAATGCGCGCCGCGTCAACCAGGCCGAGCCGAACGCAACGCGGTTGTATGACGATATCGACTATCAGGCCGGCTCTTGGTCGCGCGCTTGGCGCGTGGTGCTCAAGGCTGAAGTCATGACCCTGGGCGACAACCCGCGCTTTGTCGTGACCTCGCTGACCGACCCTGCCGCTGAACTGCTGTATCGCGATCTGTGCTGCGCGCGCGGCCAGGACGAGAACTTCATTAAAGCGATCAAGAACGACCTCGGCAGCGATCGCACCTCCGACCACAGCTTCCTCGCCAACCACCTGCGTCTGTTCTACGCCTGCGCGGCCTACAGCCTGATCCACAGCCTGCGCGAGCACACCCTATGCGGTACCGATCTCGCCAAAGCGCAGCCGATGAGCATCATCCTCAAGCTGTTCAAGCTGGCCGTGCGGGTGGTGCAGTACAGGGATCGGATCAAGCTGCATCTGCCCAACGCCAGCCCGATGAAAGGCCTGCTGCAGCGGGTCACCGAACTGCTCTTCCACGCCCGCCCGCCCGCCCGCGCCCGTCTGAGCCACGCCTCACCCCGTCGGAGCCTGCGCCGATGCCATTCGGAGACTGCGTCGTGCGCCAGGCGTGGAAAAACGCCTTGCAGCGCATGACCACGCCGGAGAAAACAGCGAAAACCAGCTGATCAACGCGTATTGGCGCAGCCAAGGATCTCGAAACGCGGCGTGACCGACGGTCCATGCGCCGACGCAGGCAACCCGTCGGTGGTGAAAGAGGGTTTATGAAACATGCGGGCTAGCAACACGAGTAGCGAAGTGGCCCGGATACAACGAAGCGTAATTCGGGTTGGATGCGTCGCGCACTTCCCGGATTCCGCTTCACTGCATCCGGGCTACGTTTGCTGCTGTTACGGTTGTGGGAGCGCCGGAAGGCGTGATGTGTTTTTGCCGGCGAGTCAAATCGCGCCTTGCGGTAAACCAGCACGCAAAGCCTCGTCGGTCACCACTCGACCACGCAGCGAATTGCTCATCGCTTCGGTGATTACGACATCGGCAAACTGACCCACCAAGCGGGTATGGCCGGGGAAATTGACGTAGCGCATGTTCTCGGTGCGGCCGGTCAATTCACTCGCGCTTTTCTTCGATATGCCCTCGACCAGCACGTTTTGCACGCTACCAATCATTGCTTTTGAAATTGCCTTGGCGTGGGCTTCGATGGCAGCTTGCAAGCGTGCCAGCCGCGCCTTTTTTTCTTGCAGCGGAGTCGGGTCGGGAAGGTTGGCCGCCGGCGTGCCGGGACGTGACGAATACACAAAGCTGAAACTCTGATCGAAACCGATGTCTTCAATCAGTTTCATGGTCTTCTCGAAATCCACATCGGTTTCGCCCGGAAAGCCGACGATGAAATCCGAGCTGATGCAGATGCCCGGACGCGCTTCACGCAGGCGGCGGATCTTCGACTTGTACTCGAGTGCCGTGTGGCCGCGCTTCATCGCAGAAAGAATGCGATCCGAGCCCGCCTGCACCGGCAGATGCAAGTACGCCGCGAGTTTGGGCACATCGCGGTGAGCTTCAAGCAGGCTGTCGGTGAACTCGACCGGATGCGAGGTCGTGTAGCGAATGCGCCCTATGCCTTCGATCTGCGCAATGGCGCGAATCAATAGCGCCAGATCGGCATCGAACCCATCGGCCGTCGCGCCGCGAAACGCGTTGACGTTTTGGCCAAGCAGGTTGACCTCACGCACGCCTTGGGCAGCGAGTTTGGCGACTTCCAACAGCACGTCATCGAACGGCCGGCTCACTTCCTCACCACGCGTGTAGGGCACCACGCAGAACGAGCAATACTTCGAGCAGCCTTCCATCACTGAGACAAACGCAGTCGGGCCTTCCGCGCGCGGTTCCGGCAGGCGATCAAACTTCTCTATCTCGGGAAAGCTGATATCGACCTGCGCCTGACCGGTGGCCCGGCGCGCTTCGATCATCGCTGGCAAGCGATGCAGGGTTTGCGGTCCAAACACCAGATCAACGTAGGGCGCGCGCTTCAGAATCGCCGCGCCTTCTTGGCTGGCGACACAGCCGCCAACGCCAATAATCACATCGGCATTCTTCTGCTTGAGCGGACGCCAGCGGCCTAGCTGCGAGAAGACTTTTTCCTGTGCCCTCTCGCGAATCGAGCAGGTGTTGACAAGGATGACGTCGGCCTCTGTTTCGTCACTGGTCAACTCCAGCCCATGTTCGGCGGCGAGCACGTCGGCCATCTTGTCCGAGTCGTACTCGTTCATTTGGCAGCCGTGGGTTTTGATGAAGAGCTTGCCGGCGGCCGGTTTTGCGGCGGCTGGATTTTCGACGGTTAAGTCAAGCTGCTTCCCGGTCATGGTGATTATTCCGGTCGGGATGGGCGCATAGTTTAACTGTACGGTGCCGAACCAATGGCACAATCCGTAACGCTTGTGCGTGCGGTTAACGGAACTTCCTTTGCAAACTGAGCCTCATACTGCGCTGTGATCACTCGTCTGCTAGCGCTATTCACCCTGCTGCTGGCCGCCCAAGCGAGTGCTGCGGCGACCAGTGTTTTGTATCGTTGCACGGGCAAGCAGGGCGAGATTGCCTACACCAGTTCGCGCGCCGGCTACAGCCAGTGCACAGCGGTGCGGACGTTTATCGACACCTCCGCTGCTGCGAGCAAACCTGCCGGGCCAGCAAGTTCTGCGGGAAAGCCCAGCTCAACGGTAACGGCGGGCAAGCCAGCCGCGCCGACCAAGCCAGCCGCTCCGGCCAAGCACGTCGAATTCCGCACTGCCGCAGGTGATGGCAAGCCCGAGGCAGTCGCCGACCCCTCCGGCAAAGCCAAGGTCACCCGCGGAGCGGTATATCGCTTCGTCAAGAACGGCGTCACCCACTACACCAATCGGCGTCCGGCCGGCGGTGCCGAGGTCGTGTTTACCTACACCGAGACTTGCTTCGCGTGCAGCGCACGACCCGGCTACGATTTCAGCTCAGTCGCGCTCAACACCACCGCCTACGTCGATGAAATTCGCCAAGCCGCAGAATCCGCCGGCGTCGATGAGGCGCTGATTCGCGCCATCATTCATGCCGAGTCCGCCTTCAATCCCAACGCGCTATCCAACAAAGGCGCGCAAGGCCTGATGCAGTTGATCCCAGCGACGGCGGATCGCTTCAACGTATCCGAGCCGTTTACGCCTGCTGAGAACATCCGCGGCGGCACCACCTATCTCGCCTGGTTGCTTAAGCGTTTTGATGGCGACACCCGCCTGGCCTCGGCCGGCTACAACGCTGGCGAAGGCGCGGTTGATCGATACAGCGGCGTGCCGCCGTACAACGAAACCCAGCGCTACGTTGAGCGGGTGGCGACCTTGCACGAACGTTACAAGGGTGCGTTGGCGAGCGCGTCTGGCAGCGCTGCTTCCGCCGGAGCCGGGGGCGCAGGGGGACAGCGTTAGCTTCAATCGAACGCTAACTGCAATCCAGCGCAAGCGTAGTGCTGCGTTCTTGATGGAACGTATGTGATCAGCGGTATTGCATGTTATTTGGCACACGACACGAGGCGACTTTGCGACCCCTTACGCGCGGAACCGGCGCCAAAGCCAAAGCCAAAGCTGTCACTGCCCTGCGGGCAGCGAGTTACTTTCTCTTGCTTGTCCAAGAGAAAGTAACCAAAGAGAAAGTAACCAAAGAGAAAGTAACCAAAGAGTAAGGACACCGCGGGCGCGCACCGCGCGGATGAAGCTCGCGCGGTGCCCTTTGCTGCTCGCCGTCCTCGGGCCGGCGCGACTGAAGCTTAGCGAAGGCGTAGCCGCGAAGCGGCCGAGCGCGCACATCCATGTGCTCGAACATTCGCGCCTTTCCCCCGAGCCAGGCTCCGCTGCTCGGTGCGAGCCCAATGGGGACCCAAGAGTGAAGATCATGAGCTAGCGCAACAGCAGCTCCGCAAGATCTTGAGCCGCGTTGCTTAAGTTCCAAAAAGAATGCAACGCCACAATAGCTTCAATCCAGAGC
>JBBQQV010000328.1:0-4128 GCA_038215505.1 Lysobacterales bacterium | reverse complement strand
CGATCTCCGGCTACCACAACGCCGAAGCCGGGGCCAACCCGATCTCGCAGCTTGCCTTCACCCTGTCCAACGGCTTCACCATCGTCGAGTACTACCTGGCCCGCGGCATGAAGGTGGACGACTTCGCCGCCAACCTGTCGTTCATATTCAGCAACGGCAATGACCCGGAGTACACCGCGATCGGCCGGGTGGCGCGGCGCATCTGGGCCCGCGCCATGCGCGAGCGCTACGGCGCCAACGAGCGCTCGCAGATGATGAAGTACCACATCCAGACCTCAGGCCGTTCGCTGCACGCGCAGGAGATCCAGTTCAACGACATCCGCACCACGCTGCAAGCGCTGTACGCCTTGTTCGACAACTGCAACAGCCTGCACACCAATGCTTATGACGAAGCCATCACCACGCCGACTGAAGAGTCGGTGCGGCGCGCAGTCGCTATCCAGATGATCATCACCAAGGAACTGGGTCTGAACTTCTGCGAAAACCCGTGGCAGGGAAGTTTCATCGTCGACAAGCTGACCGACATCGTCGAGGAGGCGGTGTACAAAGAGTTCGAAGCGATCAGCGAGCGCGGCGGCGTGCTCGGCGCGATGGACACCATGTACCAGCGCGGCAAAATCCAGGATGAGTCGATGGTTTACGAGCACAAGAAGCACGATGGCTCACTGCCACTGATCGGTGTCAACACCTTCCTGCCGAAAGAGCACGCGGGCGACATCGTCACTGAGATCGAATTGATCCGCAGCACCGAAGCTGAAAAAATGCAGCAGATCACCAACGTCGCCACCTATCAGAGCAATCGTAATGCGCTGGCAGGCGATGGTCTGGTTCCGTTGCAAACGGCCGCACGCGAGCGAAGAAACGTATTTGCCGCATTGATGGACGCGGTCACCACCCACTCGCTGGGACAGATCAGCCACGCGCTTTACGAAGTGGGTGGCGAGTACCGGCGGAACATGTAGGTCGATGACGCGGCTTGTCGAGCAAGTGCGGGAGACCTTCGCCACGCTTTCAGTCTGTGCAACACCGCCTGCTCTGATTGGCGGGCTTGCGCTTGCCGCCCATCAAGTGGTTCGTGCAACGCGAGATGTCGATTTATTGGCCGATGCAGCTGACGCGGAGCTTATTGATGGCCTGTTGCTGGCTATCGGCTACCAATGTGTCCATCGCAGTGCGGATGTCGCCAACTATGTCCGTGCTGATGAGGGTTTGGACGTGCTGTTCGCGCATCGCCCGGCGGCGTTACGGCTGCTACGAAGTGCCAGCGAACGAAGCACGGCGATGGGTACACTCAGAGTAGTCAGTGCTGAGGGTCTGATCGGCTTCAAGCTGCAGGCGATGACCAACGATCCCACGCGCCGCCAAGATGTTGAAGACATTCGAGCCTTGCTGCGGACGCAGCGGGGCCAATTGGACATGCCGGAAGTAAGTGCGTATTTCGAACTGTTTGACCGCCGCGACTTGCTGGACGAATTACTGACGGAGATTGCCGATGATGCGCGATGACCTGATGCCTGACGCTGCGCCGCTTGCGAGTTCTGGCGGCAAACAGTTTCAGCCGAAAAGCCGTGGCGACTTTTCGGATCTGTTTGAGTTGATGGAAGTGATCGAAGCCTTGTGTCCAGTCTGGCCTCGGCGGCCCATTCGCACCGGTAGCGATTTCCGGATGTAGTCACGGTGTTGCGCGCCCTTTCAATGCTTGCTTAGGGGCTTCCCGCCGCGCGAACGCACAGGCGTCACCTCAACACTAAGTGCAAAACTGCGCTGCTCATTTGCGCTCATTGCGCCAACGTTGACGACCTTGCGTGCAATCTCGTCGCCGCGTTCATTGCGCACCGTCACCACCACGTTGTACTCCCACGCCGGTGCATTGGATGGGTGGCGAATGCTGGCATCCACGCGAAGTGGTACCAGGATCTCCGGGACTTGCCCTGCTTCGATGGGATCAAAGCGCAGATGGTGCCGACAGGCGGGACAGATGCGCGCGCTGTTTAAAATGCTCTCTTTGCAGTGCGGGCACTCGCGGGTTGATCCGGGAGTGCCGGGGCGCAAATTGCTCATGCGCCGCCGCTGAAGTCTGCCTTACTGCCAGCGGCGGACGACTTACCCGACTTCGCAGACGCACTCTCATCCCAACCAAACACCGCTTGGCCGCGCATGCGGGCTCCGGCGGCAACGGTCAGCGAGCCGGCTTTGACGTCGCCAACAATGGCGCCACCCTGCTGCAAATCGACGCGAGTGGCACCTTCGATGTTGCCCTCCAGCTCGCCCGCCACGATGACTTTGTCGGCGCGCACGCTACCGGTCACTTTGGCACCCGACTCGATCATCAAGTCACCTTGCACGTTGACATCGCCCTTGAACACGCCGGCGATGCGCACGCTGCCGTTGCCCTCGATCTTGCCTTCGATCGAGATATCCGAGGCAATCAGCGATTCTTTACGCGCGCCGCTATTCTCGGTCGCTCTCGGCTGTGCATACGACGTGGTTTCTAGTTTGGGTGCGACATCTTGCCGTGACGAATCGCGAACATCGGTCGCAGTGGGTGCAATGCTGGCGGCAGTGGTGGTGCCAATGTGATTGGAAGCAAGAGGATTGGAAGCAGCGGGATTGGCAGCAACGGGACTGGCAGCAGCGGGTTTGGGTGAATTGTCTTTCCAAAGCGACATGGCGGTGAGCTCTGAGGACGGGGGACCCTGAGGCTACTCCCTCTCAATTACGTGCGCTATCCCGGCCTGACGCGTCGCAAAAAGCGACGCTTCATCAGCCACTGCAGAATGTTCAAACCAAAGAATACGAAGCCCGGCATGCCGAGCCATACGCCGCTCTCAGGCGTGGCTGGAATCAGCGCCGCCAGCGCAAACGAAAGCAGGGAGAACACGACCACCGCCGCCCAGGTTTGTCGTTTGTGAACCGCATAGGCCAACTCGTCTGCGCTGAAACCTTGATCCCGGGCCGTCTTGGCGGCGTGCGAGAACAGCAGGTACATGACCAGTGCCATCACCCCAAACCCGGTCGCGAAGGTCTGAAACAGGATGGGCACTTCAGTCCACGATTCGATCACAAATCGAGTCGGCAGATAGCCCGCGCTGAGCAATGAAAACAACGATGCGAAGACCATTTTCAACGGATACACGAAGATCAAAAGCACAAACACCAAGGCGATGCTCAAGCGTTCGCTGCGTACATCCTCTAATCCGAAGCGACGGCTCCAGTCAGCGTGGCTGACCCAAAACTGCATCACCAACGCAAAGCTCGCGGCGTAGGCGGGCACCTGCTTCAACGCTTCAATGAGCTGCGCAATGCTGCTGGGAATATGGTCACCGGAGATCACCAGCAAGGTCACCGCAAACGCAAACGCGGCGTCAACGAAGGCTTCTAGCCGAGTCACTTTGTCGCCGCGCTGCGGCAAACCAGACGATGTCACAAGTAGCATTGTTGATATCTCAGTGATTTCAGAAATCGGCGGAGAATGTCAGCGATCCGGCAACGCCAGCGCTGACAGCCATCCTTCGCAGTGGTCACAACGCAGCTGACTCGCCGTCCATCCCGGATGCCGCAGCGTGCGCAAGTGCTCCAGAGTTTGGCGCAGTACGTGTCTTGGGCGCGCGATCCTGTGCACGGCGCTAGACCCAAAGCGCGTTACTTTCCTTCATCAAATTCGCTCAACCCAATTCGCTTGATCAAACAGGAGAGCACCATGGCAATCCGCAAAACCCGGCAGATATTTGCTGAACCCATGGCCGGCACCCCCGGCTTGGCCGACAAATTGTTGGACCTGATCGGCAATATTCCGCTGTCGCGCGAATCAGCCAGCGACGAACCCAAAGCCCGTGCCCGCAGCGTCGCTCGAATGGCTGCCGTCAAGTCAGCTTCGACCGCCGGTGCGCTGGCCTTGCCGCCAGGACCGCTGGGCTGGCTGACCATTGCACCGGAGCTTTACACAGTGTGGAAGATTCAGGCGCAAATGGTGGCTGACATCGCTGGCGTCTACGGTAAAGCCGATACGCTAAACCGCGAGCAGATGCTGTATTGCCTGTTCAGCCACACCGCAGCCAACGCTTTCAGTGATCTGGTCATCCGTGTCGGCCAGCGCTATGTGGTACGTCGTGCGCCGTTGTCGGCGCT
>JBBQQV010000327.1:0-4129 GCA_038215505.1 Lysobacterales bacterium | reverse complement strand
GTCAACCCCAATCCAGCGCGGACCGTTCCTCCGCAGAACCCGCCCGCTGGGTTGCTTGCGTTTTAAGCAAACCACTTGCACCCATTCGCACTGCACCCATAAGCACCAGGGAGACCCCGATGAACCGTTCGACACCTCGCTCGCCCACCACCCTGCCGCGTTTGGCACGACATCTCTTGAGCGCAGCCGTACTCGCTGCTCTCGCCACGCCGCTGGCTTACGCGCAGGACGAAGCGGCGGCCGATGAAGCCGCGCCGAAGTCGGCGGCGGCAGAGATGGGCCAAGTCACGGTAACCGCGCGCAAACGTGAGGAAACCTTGCAGGAAGTGCCCATCGCAGTGACTGCATTCACTGCGGAATCGCTGGATCGCTTGAACGTGAAAGACCTCAGCGACCTCGGCCGCTTTGTACCCAATCTGACCATCTATGCCGCGCGTGGCTCGAGCAGCACGGTGACGGCTTACATCCGTGGCATCGGCCAGAGTGATCCGTTGTGGGGCGTTGATCCGGGTGTCGGCATTTACCTGGACGACGTGTATATCGCGCGTCCGCAGGGTGCCTTGCTGGACGTTTTCGATGTCGAGCGCATCGAGGTGCTGCGCGGTCCGCAGGGCACGCTGTACGGCAAAAATACGATCGGTGGCGCGATCAAATATGTATCGTCGCCGTTGGATGAAGATTTTTACGGCCGCGTATCGGCGACGGCAGGCAACTACGGTCAGCTGGACGGCAAGTTCAGCCTGAACGCGCCTTTGGGCGGTGGCGGCTGGGTAATGCGCGTTGCCGCGGCCTCGCTCAATCGCGACGGCTTTGGCGAGAATCTGATCACCGGCGAAGACGTATCGGACAAAAAAATCGCTACCGCACGGGCCACGCTTGGCTACGTCGGCGGAGAGGATTTTTCGGCCAAGCTCAGCATCGATTGGCTGGACGACAGCTCCGGCGTGCGCGGCGCGCAACTGTTGGGCCAAAACCGCTTTACCCCGACGTTTGCGCCCTTGGCGGGTCGCTATGACGTGCGCAATGGCATGCCCAATATCAACGATACGCAGATGAAAGGCGGCTCGGCCACCCTCAACTGGAACATCGGCGATGCGTGGGCGCTGAAGTCGGTCACCGCATACCGCGAATCAGATACCGAAACCAACATCGATTTCGATACCACGCCGCTGCCGATTGCCGATGTCAAAGCTTTCTATGCAGATGAGCAACTGTCGCAAGAGTTCCAACTCAACTATGACGCTGGTGGCGCGTTTCGCAGCGTGATGGGGCTGTACGCGTTCCAAGGCGAGGCTGGTGGGCAGGTGTTGAACAACTTTTTCGGTGCCGTGTTCGGCGATACGCAGGGCGTGGTCGATACCGACAGCATCGCGATCTATGGCGAAGGCACCTGGGACATCAATGACGCGTGGTCGCTGACCGGTGGCCTGCGCTACACCGATGAGAAGAAGGCGGTCGACGTGCTCAACATTGGCTACACCAACGCCACCTTCACCATCCCGAGTGGCGCAGTGGCGGCCGATTTTGAGGATTCGATCACTTTCCAGAACGTGTCGCCGAAAGTGTCGGTGGACTACAACTGGGACGACAACACCCTGGTTTATGGTCTGGTGAGCCGCGGCTTCAAATCGGGCGGATTCAACATTCGTGCGCAAGCCACGGCGGTGCCGAGTTCGCGGCTGCCGTTTGATGATGAGAAGGTCACCAGCTATGAAGTGGGCTTGAAGAATGCGTTTCTTGAAGACACCGTATTTCTGAACCTGGCCTACTTCTACAACAACTACGAAGACATCCAGCTCAGCATTTTCACCATCGTGCCGGGCAGCAATCCGCCAATCTTCTTCGGTGACTTCTCGAATGCGGGCCAAGGAACTGCCAAGGGCTTTGAGGCCGAGTACGCCATCCAGTTCACCGACCGCGCGAGCCTTCAAGGCAGCGCGGCGTGGCTGGATACCGAGTACGACGAGTTTGTGTCACGTGGGGTGGATATCGCTGACAGCCAACGCTTCACCAACGCACCCAAGTTGACTGCATCGGCGACAGGTCTGTACGTATTGCCGCTGGCATCGGGAGGCACATTCACGACGCGCACCAGCTGGAGTTACCAGAGCCCGGTCGACCCCACCACCGACTTGTCACCCGCCATCCGTCAGGGCGAGTACAACCTGTTCTCGGCGAGCCTGATCTGGCAAACCGATGGGGCATGGCGTTTCTCGTTGGATGGCTCCAATCTGAGCAACCGCAGCTATCGCACCACCGGCTACAACATCGCCGCCTTGGGTGTGTTGACCGGCTTCTATGGCGCGCCGCGCACCTACTCACTCTCAGCGACCTATGATTTCTAAAAGCAACGCGACAGCGGACTCTCTCCCGCGCTTCACCTTTGCCCGACGCTATGCGTCGGGCTTTTCTTTTCGGCGCGGAGTGTCTCAGCGGGGATTGTCAAAGCAGGGGTTGGCAGCGGCGATTGTGCTGGCCTTGGCAACCGCCTGCGCGCCGGCTGCACCGCCACCGCCAGCGTTGCCAAAACTTCAGTTGGATCCGGCGCGGGTCACCGTGTCGGGCTTAAGTTCCGGTGCCTACATGGCGCAGCAACTGCACTTGGCGTATTCGGATCGCATTGCTGGGGCCGCCCTGTTGGCGGGCGGTCCCTATGGATGTGCGCAGGGCGATTTGCGTACGGCGTTGGCGCAATGCACGGCACCGGCTGACGTGTTGATTCCTGACCTGGTACCGCTGGTCGCAGACGTGCAAGCGCGCGCTGGCGATGGTCGCTTGGCGCCACTGGAGGGACTGCGCGGCGATCGTGTTTGGGTGTATCGCGGTAACGTCGACGACATCGTTGCGCAACAGGTCAGCGCGGCGGCCGCGGAGATGTACGAGCAGTTGAACGCAGGCGTCAGTCTCACCCGCAAGTTCGACTTGCCCTATGCGCATCTGTTGCCAACCGCAGCGCCCGGCGACGATTGCAGCAAGACCGAAGCGCCTTACATCGCGCGTTGCGGATTCGATGCCGCAGGCGAAGTGTTCAAGGCCTTGTACGACACCGCTCAACCGGCTGAACAGACCAGTGGTGAGCTGAGCCTGTTTGATCAACGCCCCTACGCCACCGACCCAAGCTCGCCACCAGGTGCCGACAGCGGCTACGTGTATGTGCCCGCGGCGTGCGCGAAGAAAGAATCCTGTGGCCTGCACATCGCCCTGCATGGCTGCGAGCAATCGTCTGAAGTCATCGGCGACATGTTTGCCAACCGCGGCGGCTTCAATCGCTGGGCTGACGCCGCAAAGGTGGTGGTGTTGTATCCGCAAACGCAGAGCAGTTTGAGCCCACTCAATCCCAAAGGCTGTTGGGATTGGTGGGGCTATACCGGCCCCGAGTTTGATACTCGCGATGGCGCGCAGATGCGCTGGATTGCGCGGATGGCGGCGGGCTTGGGGGTTGAGTTGGTGGAGTGAGCTTGACGACGCTGTGCTCCCTCTCCCCTCTCCCCTCTCCCCTCTCCCCTCTCCACTCTCCCCTCTCCCGAGGGCAGAAGGGCTTTCACGACACTGGTCTTTTGGTGCCCGCGTTAGACTTCTCCGATGATCGAATCTCCCGTCATCGGCATCGTTGGTAGTCAAGGCGCCTATGGGCGTTGGTTGGCGCGGTTCTTTCGTGAGCGGATGGGGTTGCGGGTGGTGGGGCGCGATCCGGTGGGCGATGTGGAGCTGTCGGAATGCGCCTTGATTGCAGCCTGTGATGTGCTGGTTTTTGCGGCACCGATTCGGCATACGGCGGCGTTGATTTCGCAATATGTGGGGCTCGCAGCGGGCAGCGAGCGTGACCAGCTGTGGCTGGATGTGACCTCGATCAAGCGCGAGCCGGTGGCGGCCATGTTGGCTTCCATGGCCGACGTGGTTGGCTTGCATCCGATGTGCGCGCCACCGTTGGCACCCACCTTGCGTGGTCGGGTAATGGTGGTTTGCGAGGCGCGCTTGAGTCGCTGGGGTGGCTTCGTCGAGAGGTTATTGCGGGGTTTGGAGGCCGAGTGCGTATACGCCGGCTCGGAGGCACACGACCAGCGGATGGCACTGGTGCAAGCGATGGTGCACGCGGTGCATTTAGCGCAGGCAGCGGTGCTGCGTGATT
>JBBQQV010000326.1:0-4142 GCA_038215505.1 Lysobacterales bacterium | reverse complement strand
AGGCCTGGCAGCGACGGGCTTGGCAGCGACCAGCCCGACTTGATGCCCAATTTACCTGCAGTCGCGCGCCTGCAGGCTTTGCTTGATTCCGCCATCGCCCACCCGCCGCCTACCTTGGCAGCGAGCAAGTACTGTCTGCAATCGATACTCGGCGCGACCAGCAATCTGACGCTCAGCCTCACTGCCGATTCCCAAGCCAGTGACTGGTCGCGCGCGCTGCATCAGCAGTGCGAAGCGGCCCTAGCTGACCTGGATTGGCTGGCACCCTGGCTGAGTTTGCCCGCCGACACAGCCTTGAAAGCTGCGGGTTTTGTTATCGAAGGTAAGCACACACTGCAATACGTCGCCGAGCAAGCTGGCCATTGGCTTACACGTCTTGAGGCCCAGCAGGGCAACGGTCTCAGCAGCGCCGATGCGGCACATCTGCTGGTTCTGCAAGACCGCATCGCCCTCGGCGCTGGTAATGCCCGCGCACGCATCGCCGATGCGCAGGTATTGGCGGTTCGGGCCGGTGAATTTGCGCTGATGGACGTGGGATTTCTTTACGACCATGACCGCCATCTGCTGGCGATCGGCTACAACGTCGATGACCATCGCCGCGACAGCGGTTACTACGACTTGCTGGCCTCAGAAGCACGTTTGGCCAATTTCGTTCTGATCGCCCAAGGTCAGCTTCCGCAAGACAGTTGGTTTGCCTTGGGTCGGCTGCTGACCAGTGCCGGTGGCCAGCCGGTGCTGGTGTCATGGAGCGGCTCGATGTTCGAGTATCTGATGCCGATGCTGGTGATGCCGAGTTACTCGGGCTCGCTGCTGGATCAGACCTGTCGGGCGGCGGTTGCGCGCCAGATTGCGCACGGCAACCAGCTTGGATTGCCATGGGGCGTTTCAGAGTCGCGATACAACACCGTCGACGCCAGCCTCAACTACCAGTACCACGCGTTCGGGGTCCCTGGACTTGGCTTGAAGCGCGGCTTGGCAGAGGAATCGGTGGTTGCGCCTTACGCCTCGGCGCTGGCCCTGATGGTAGATCCGGCCGCGGCCTGCGCCAACTTGCAGCGCTTGTCGCGGGCAGGCGTCGAAGGTGAATTGGGCTTCTTTGAGGCGGTCGACTACACGCCTTCGCGGCTGTTGCGAGGGCAAAGCAGTGCGATCGTGCGATCGTTCATGGCGCATCACCACGGCATGAGCCTGTTGGCACTGGCGCATCACCTGCTCGACCAACCCATGCAAAGGCGCTTCCAAGCTGACCCGCAATTTCAGGCGACCCTGCTGTTATTGCAGGAACGGGTGCCGAAAGCCTCAAAACTGCGCTGGCGTTTAACCGAGGAAAGCGACAGCTCGGCGCTGTTTGATGCTGCCAGCAACTCGGTGCACGCGCCGATTGGCGTCGATACCGCCACTCCCGAAGTGCAATTACTTTCGAATGGCCGCTACCACGTGATGCTGACCAACACGGGCGGCGGTTACAGCCGCTGGCAGCATCTCGCGCTCACCCGCTGGCGCGAGGACAGTACGCGCGACCATTGGGGCAACTTCATCTATGTGCGTGATGTGGAAAGCGCGCAATTCTGGTCGGTCGCGCATCAGCCGAGCCTGACGCCCGCGCAGACCTACGAAGCCGTGTTCTCCGAGGGGCGCGCCGAGTATCGGCGACGCGACCATGGCATCGAAAGCCACGCCGAAATCGTGGTATCTCCCCACGATGACGTCGAGCTGCGCCGCCTCCGCATCACCAACCGCTCACCACGTCGACGCACGATCGAATTCACCAGCTATGCGGAAGTCGTGTTGGCCACACCCGCCACTGATGCAATGCAGACCGCGTTTGGCAACTTGTTTGTGCAGACACACATCATCGAAGAGCGCCGCGCCATTCTGTGCACGCGCCGCGCGCGGTCGCTCGACGAGCCCACGCCGTGGCTGTTCCATCTGTTGGCCAACGGGGGCACGCCGATTGAATCGGTCTCGTTTGAAACCGACCGCGTCGCCTTCATCGGCCGCAACCGCAGCTTGGCTGCACCGCGCGCCATGACCGAGCCCGGTGCCTTGTCTGGCAGCGCCGGCTCGGTGCTGGATCCCATCGTCGCGATCCGCTGTCGAGTCACCTTGGAGGCCGACGAAACGGTGGTGTTGGACTGGGTGTTTGGTATTGCTGAAACGCGTGACGCGGCGGTGATGCTGATCGACAAATATCAGGATCGATTGTTTGCGGATCGCGTCATCGATCTGGCCTGTACCCACAGTGGCGTGACCTTGCGTCAGCTCAATGCCACCGAAGCTGACGCGCAGTTGTATCGCCGCTTGGCTGGCCACGTCCTGTATGCCGATGCCACTCTGCGGGCGAAACCCAGCGTGATGCAGCAAAACAGCCGCGGCCAGTCCGGGCTGTGGGGATACGCGATCTCCGGCGACCTGCCCATCGTGCTGCTGAAGATGTCCGATTCCAGTCAGATCGACCTCGCCCGCAAACTGATCCAATGCCATGCCTATTGGCGATTGAAGGGCCTGGTGGTCGACCTAGTGATCTGGAATGAGGATCACATTGGCTATCGTCAACGTCTGCAGGACGAAATTATGGCGTTGGTGTCGACCGGCACCGAAACGCTCACCATGGATCGGCCGGGCGGTATTTTTGTGCGCTTTGCCGAACAGGTGGCGGTGGAAGATCGCATCCTCTTGCAAGCGGTCGCCCGCGCCATCGTTGCTGATCAACGTGGCAGCTTGGCCGAGCAGGTCAACTATCGACCGTTGGCAGAACGGCGGGTGACTTCCTTGGTCCCGTCGCGGCCACCGCGACAAGCCGCGTCGACGACGGCCCTTCCGCCATTGCCTGAGCTGAGCTTGCGCAATCCGTTGGGCGGCTTCAGCGCTGACGGCCGCGAGTACGTGGTAATCAGCGACGCAAACACCGTCACCCCACTGCCATGGGTGAATGTGCTTGCCAATCCGCAATTTGGCAGCATTCTCAGCGAGAGTGGCCCGGCCTATACCTTTGGCGAAAATGCACACGAGTTTCGACTGACACCGTGGAGCGACGACCCCGTCGGCGCCAGCAGTGGTGAGGCGTTCTATATTCGCGACGAAGAAAGCGGCCTGTACTGGTCGCCCACCGCGCTGCCGTGCGCAAGCACCCACCCATCCCATCCGAATCCCTACATCACCCGCCACGGCTTCGGCTACAGCATCTTCGAGCACAGCAACGACGGCATTCGCTCCGAGATGACCGTTTACGTCGATCTGGTCGATGCGGTGAAGTTCTCAGTGCTCAAGATGAGCAATCACTCGGGTCGGCGGCGCCTCATTTCAGCGACCGGCTATGTCGAATGGGTGTTGGGTGACCTGCGCCACAAGACAGCGATGCACGTGATCACCGAAGTCGACAGCAGCAGCAATGCCCTGTTCGCTCGCAACCGCTACAGCACCGAATTCTCCGAGCGGGTGGCGTTTTTCGATGTCGACGACGACGCCCGCACCATCACTGGCGACCGCCGCGAGTTCCTCGGCCGCAATGACAGTTTGCGCAATCCTGATGCGATGACGCGCTCGCGGCTATCCGGCAAAACTGGCGCGACCCTGGATCCGTGCGCAGCCATTCAAGTCGCCTTTGAACTGGCCGATGGGCAAGAGCGGGAGATCATCTTCCGCCTGGGGGTCGGTCAGAATCTGCACGCTGCACGCGATCTGGCGACCCGTCTGCGCGGCAAAGGCACCGCCCGTGCAGCGCTTGCTCGGGTGAAGGCGTTTTGGACTACAACCTTGAGCGGCGTCCAAGTCAGCACGCCCGACCCTGCCTTGGACGTGTTGGCCAATGGTTGGCTGATCTATCAGACGCTGGCATGCCGACTGTGGGCGCGCAGCGGCTACTCGCAGTCGGGTGGCGCTTTTGGATTTCGCGATCAGCTGCAAGACACCATGGCGCTGGTGCACGCGCAACCACAGCTGCTGCGCGCACAAATACTGCTGTGCGCCAGCCGCCAATTCGAGCAGGGTGATGTCCAGCATTGGTGGCATCCACCGGCCGGTCGTGGCGTACGCACGCGCTGCTCAGACGATTATCTCTGGCTGCCATTGGCCACTTGCCGCTACGTGCGCAGCACCGCAGACCGTGCTGTGCTTGATGAGCAGGTGCACTTTCTGCAGGG
>JBBQQV010000325.1:0-4152 GCA_038215505.1 Lysobacterales bacterium | reverse complement strand
GGCGAGCTCGGTACCAATGGGGTGGCGAGCGTCAATTCACTCAGCCTGCGCGAACTCATTCGGGCGGTCGATGCACTTTCTGCCGAGGCTGCTGAGCCAGATCCCGTAGAACCCGATCCAAAGTGCCGATAGGCGCAATTCGGTGATCGCAGAGCCAGCGGCATCGCGGCGAAAAAGTGGCACTCGCTACCTGCGCAGCAGATGGGCCATCATCAGGGTATGCGATGGTTCTGGTTGTGCCTGCTCTTGGGTGGCGCACTGCATGCGCGCGTAAACCCAGTTGGTGCGTTGCCGATCACCACGGCGGTTGTTGGCTGCGCGGAAGCATCGTCAACGGTTGTGAGCGTCGCTGGATCTGCGCTGAGGGTCAGCGGCCTGGCCGCGAATCGACCGTATTTGATCGAGCTGCACGAACATGGCATCGATCTCCGCATCGCGGCCGATGCAGCCAAGCAGACCTGGATCAATTCCGATCCTTGGGGCTATGCGACCGAACCCTTGGCCGTGCGTAGTGATATGCACGGCGCAGTTACGCTTGACCTGCGCGTCGCCAAACACTTTGCGTGGGCCAGATTGCGGGCCGTGATTACCTGTCTGGATGACAGCGAAAGTCGAGCTGTGCAGTCACTGCAGCGACGCACGCGGATCGCCGATCGGATTGCTGCCGTCAACGCCAACGGCGATGAGCTCGCCGCTTTTGAGGCGCTGGTCGAAGCCTGGAGGGAGCTTTGGTACTCCGAAAGCTCGTCGCCTGGCCGGCTGTGGACGCTATTGCAGCTGGCCCAGTTGGCGTCCTGGGGTGGCTTGAGTTCGGAGCAGATCGCTTGGTCACGGCTGGCCATGCAAGATGCCGCAGTGAGCGGTGATGCGATTCGGCAGACATTTGCGTTGGCTGAGATCGGTGGTGCCATGCTCGGTCGAGGCGCGCCTGGCGCCGATGAAATCTATGTGCAGGTGATCGCCGAGGCCGAGCGGCTCGAACTGACCGACCTTTCGGCACGGGCCGCGAATTCTCGTTGCATTTTGCTGCGTACGGGTGGCGACGCTGCCGCAGCGGCCAGTTGCTATCGGATGACGATCACGCGGTTTGCGGCAATGGGTGATTTATCTTCAGAGGCGGGCGCGCGTAATTCCCTTGCAACCGCGTTGTTGTTCGACGGGCAGTATGAAGAAGCGCACCGGGAATTGGAGTTGGCCGCTTCGCTGGCCAAGCGAAGCGATAACGAGTTGCTGGCAGCACGTGTCTGGCTGGTCCAAGCGCTGCTGGCACGCTGGAACGGCAAGTTCGAGCGCGCTTTGATGTTGCTCGATGATGCCTTGAGCTTGCATCGACGGTTGGGACGTTTCGACGAAATCGCACGCGCCGAGCGCCAGATCGCTCAGACCTATGAGCTTGCGCAGGAGCCGGCGCGTGCCGAATACTTCTTCCGCGCTTCGCTGCTCAGTGCGCAGCAACGAGGCGATGCTGATGCAGTCGCGGATATCGAAGTCTCGCTGGCAAGGCTGGCTGCCAGACGAGCTGACTTCACGGCGTCTCTGAACCTGCTCGATCACGCCACCACACAACTGGCGAGCGACCCAAGCCAGTCGGCCTATGCGGTTGCGATGTTGCAACGCGCTGATATTGAGCTTGCTGCTGGTCGACCAGCAGCAGCGCGTGACACGCTGAAGCGACTGGCCGAATCAGCACACGCATTGCAGTGGCGTAATCAAATGCGACTCGATGCATTGCACCTGCGGCTGGGCGACCAGACACCGCAATTTGACGCCGAGCGCACCCTGCAGCCTGCGGCCGAGCAGGCTTTAGCCAAGGGCGATCTCACGTTGTTTCTCGAGCTCGCCGAACCGCTGTACGCCGCGCGCGTGAGTAGTGGTAACAATCGAAGCGCACTCGACTTGGCCACACTCGCGGTTGAGCGAGGGATAACGGTTGCAGCCAACGTGCGCAGCCCTGCACTCCGCAACGCGCTGCTCAGCAAGCTGAAGCGCTTTGCCGCCGCCCCGCTTTGGCAATTGGAAAGTGGCCCGCTCGATCCGCAGGTCGCGCGCTCCAGCTTGGCCGGACTTGAGTTACTTCGAGCAGTCGAGCAACAACCGTTCGCTATTGAGGCCGACAACAACACTTTGATCGAGTTGGAGCGTGTGCTTGCCGATGCAGATATCAGCCAGACAGAAAATTCACCCGAACGCGAGCGCTTGTTGTTGCGGCTGACCGCGCGCGAAGCCAAGCCAGTCAGCTCTGCATTGGAGTGGCGCTTTCCTGCTGGCGCGGCGGCGAAGGCCCCGTTTGGCGTCAGCCAAGGCGAAAGCCTGCTCTATCTGGTCGTTGGCGCTGCTCAAGCAGGTGCGATGACCTTTGACCAGCTCGGCTGGCGTTGGCGTGGTGACCTCGACGCCGCAGCGATCAATGCCTCGGCGCGCGCGCTGCAACGCTTGTTGCAGGATGCGCATGGCTCGCGTGATGCCATTGATTTGCAGGTCACCGCGATCGCCAAAGCGATCCAATGGTCCAGCTTGTTCCGAACTCCGCCTAAGCGTTTGCTGTTGGTTCTCGACGGCAGTTTGGCGACCCTGCCCTGGGGTTTGCTGTCGGCACCTGGCGATCCCGGCACATTGCTGGTTCAGACAACTGAGTTGGTGGTGATGCAATCGTTACGGCCACAGCAAATCAGGCCATTTTCGGGGTTGCATCTGGGCGCGGCGACGACCGGCTCGGTCAGCGGTTTGCCCGCACTTGCGGCGAGTACTCGCGAGTTGGCTGAGGTCAGCGCGTTATGGCCGCAATTAAGGCAACAAAAGAGCAGCGCAATGACACGGACGGACTTGGCCGTGGCGTTGGCCGATCCTGCGGCGCTGGTGCATCTGGCTGCGCATGGGCGTGGCGACGGCGGTCGAATCGAGGATGCGGGCCTATGGCTGGCAGATTCGCAGGGAGTGCCAGATTTCTTAAGTGCGCTGCGTTTGCGTCGCATGCCGGTGGCGGCTGAGTTGGTCGTGCTTGGTGCCTGCGACACGGCGGCGAGCACGTCGGGTCGTTCGTTGGGAATAGGCGGTGTCGCGGGCAGCTTGATCGACGCGGGCGCAGGCGCGGTGGTGGCGACACGTTGGCCGGTGTCAGACCGCGTCGCGAAGGTGTTTGCGGTGGAGTTCCACCGCCGCCTGTCGGCGACACCGCAGGCACCCGAGTCCGCTTTGAAGGGTGCCGTGTTGGCGCTTCGGCAAACGCCCTTTGGTCGTCACCCCACGCACTGGGCGGGATGGTTTCTGCTTCGAAGTGGGCCCTCAGCCGACGCAAAATAACCGCGTCAAACGGACCTGCCTAAGATCGCCTGAACCCGCCAGGTGCGAAACATCACCCTGTCGTGACACTTGTACTCCTGAAGCCTAGCCAATTTGGCGCGGCATTTCTGGAGACAGGGCCATGTTCACCTACATCCGTTCGGTAGTTCGTATTTTTCGCTCGTCCGTGTCGGCTCGTCGCCAACATGAGCTTGCGTTGCTCGGTCAGCTTCATCGCAATTCAAGTCAAGAACGGCAAGCGCGCGGCATCGAGACCCGGCTGTTCTTCGACGCTGAGTTGTTGGCATCGGCGCAAGCACGACAGTCCGGAGCTCATGGCTTCAAGAAATCGCTATTGGCCTGTGGCGCAGGCCTGTTGCTGGTCGCCAGCCCCATGTCTGGTCGGGCCGAGGACACCGACGCCCCCGCGCAAGCGCTGGTCGAATTCAGCCCGGCGAATGAAGAGGTTCCATTCACCGCCAAACTTGCAGTGTGGCTGGAGGATCTCATCGGCGTGCTCGGCGAAGGCGAAGGCGACCCGGCAGACGGCGACGGCTAGTCGCGAGTCGCGGGCCGATAGCGGACACGCAAACCCTCACCGGGCACAACGCCTTCGGCGGTGGCGACTTCGATGCGATAGTCGCCGCCGGCGAGGGCGTCTCGCGGAACTGCGAGGCTGAGGCGTCCATCGGTGGCCAGCAAACCGTGTAATACGATTGGCCGCTCGCCGCCGGGCGCGGCGACCAAGCTCAAGGTAAATGGTCCACTGGTGTTTGCAGGTGCCGGAATTTCGATCACCACCAGCGACGCAGTGGCGCTCGGTGCGATTAGCAAAGCCTCGCTATCGCTGCCGCGGCGAACATCGACGCTGAC
>JBBQQV010000324.1:0-4167 GCA_038215505.1 Lysobacterales bacterium | reverse complement strand
CGAGCGTGTCGAAGCCGAGCGTGTCGAAGCCGAGCGTGTCGAAGCCGAGCGTGTCGAAGCCGAGCGTGTCGAAGCCGAGCGTCTCGAAGCCGAGCGTGTCGAAGCCGAGCGTGTCGAAGCCGAGCGTGTCGAAGCCGAGCGTGCCGAAGCCGAGCGTGTCGAAGCTGAGCGTGTCGAATCTGAGCGCGTTGAAGCTGAGCGTGTCGAAGCTGAGCGCGTTGAAGCTGAGCGTGTCGAAGCTGAGCGTGTCGAACTTGAACTGCTGGAAGCCGAATTACTGGAGTCTGAGCGGCTTGAGGCCGAACTGATCGCGCAAGCGCGTGAGGAAGAGGCGTTGATGGAGGCCGAGCTCCTGGCCATGGAGCTGGCTGAGTCGGCTACGTCTGAGGTGCCCGTGGCGGCAGCGACCCTTGCGCAGGTTACCGCCAAGGCGCCAGTCGAGGACGCCGATGCCGATCCAGACCTGCCGCTCGACATCGTCGATCTGGACGAAGAGTTGCTGGACATCTTCCTGGAGGAAAGTACCGACATCCTCGACCATTCCGATGGCCTGTTGGCACGTGTCCGTGCCGAGCCTGAAGAGCGCGAACATGTCGTTGGCTTGCAGCGCGACCTGCACACCTTGAAGGGTGGCGCGCGCATGGCCGGAATCATGCCCATCGGCGACTTGGGTCATGTGATGGAGTCGCTGCTGGAAGCAGTGGCCGAAGGTCGACGGGAGTTCGGTAACGAGGGTATGGAGGTGCTGGAACAGGCGTTTGATCGCCTGCACCGGATGGTCATTCGCGTCGGTGAACGTCGCGCCTTGGCAATGCCGAACCGTCTAATCCAGCGGCTGGAAGCGTTGGTTCGAGGCGAGGTATTCGTCAGCAGAGCACCGCTCGAAACATTGCAACCCGCCTTGGGCAAAGCAGAGCTGGAGTCGCTGCGTCCGAGCGCGCCGGCAGCAGTTGTGGCGGTTGCACCCGCGCAGCCCCCGTCCTCACTTTTGTCGATTGAAACGGCGATTGATGAAGAAGACTCCGGTGTGCGCGCACCGCAAGAGCAGATCCGCATCCGTGCAGACTTGCTTGATCGGTTGGTGAACTATGCCGGTGAAGTCGCCATCTACCGCGCTCGACTTGAACAGCAGGTTGGTGCGTTCCGTGGTGGCCTGTTCGAGATGGACCAGACCACCAGCCGATTGCGCGAGCAATTGCGGCGTTTGGACATTGAGACTGAAGCTCAGATCATCGCCCGTTACCAGCGCGAAGGTGATGACAATGATCGTGAATTCGACCCGCTGGAGCTGGATCGCTTCTCCAACCTCCAGCAGCTCTCACGCGCCTTGGCGGAATCTGCGGCCGACTTGACCAGCTTGCAAAGCACGCTGGAAGAATTGACCCGCCAGTACGACACCCTGCTGTTGCAGCAGTCGCGAGTTTCGTCAGATTTGCAAGAAGGCCTCATGCGCACACGCATGGTCCCCTTCGAATCACTGGTGCCGCGTCTGCGTCGAATCATTCGGCAGACATCCGGTGAGCTTGGCAAGCGAGTGCAATTGCGTGTGGAGGGTGCGCAAGGCGAAATGGATCGCAGCGTGCTTGATCGGATGACGGCTCCGCTGGAGCACATGTTGCGCAACGCATTGGCGCATGGTCTGGAAACCGCCGATGAGCGCCGCGCAGTGGGCAAACCCGAAGAGGGCTTGGTCCGCATCGTGATCGGACGCGAAGGTTCCGAAGTCGTGATCCGGGTTTCTGACGACGGACGCGGCATCAATCGGGACGCGATTCGGCGCAAGGCGCTCGAACGTGGCCTGATGGAGCCCTCGGCGCAGTTGTCAGATAGGGACCTGTACGGCTTCATTCTGCAAGCAGGCTTCTCGACCGCAGAAACAGTCAGTAAAATCGCCGGCCGCGGCGTTGGGCTCGATGTTGTCAGCTCCGAGATTCGGCAGTTGGGTGGCTCGCTGCATATCGAATCCGAGTATGGCAAGGGAACCGAGTTTGTTGTCCGTCTGCCATTCACCTTGGCGGTCACCCAGGCGGTATTCGTCAAATTGGGCGAGACCCAGTTTGCGGTTCCAATGGCATCGGTACAGGGCGTTGCGCGCATCGCTCCAGCCGACCTGGAAGCTCAATTGGCGACAGGTAACCCGACGTTCGAGTACGCGGGTGAACGCTATGCAATCTACGATCTTGGTCGTTTGCTTGGACACGCGCATGTGCGAGCCGCAGAGACCTTGCAAGTGCCGTTGCTGCTCGCACGCTCGGGTGACCAGCGGGCGGCTATCAGCATCGACGCAGTGATCGGTGGCCGCGAGATCGTCGTCAAACCAACCGGCCCGCAGATCAATTCGATTCCGGGGATTTTCGGTGCCACGGTGATGGGTGACGGCTCCGTCGTCGTCATCCTGGATGTGGCGCCGTTGGTGCGGCGCGCGGCAGCGATGCAGCTATCCGGCGAAGCCCTGCCACCGGTCGCCGAAATGCCGGCCGCACGCAAGGTTCCGCTGGTAATGGTGGTGGACGATTCGATCACTATGCGCAAGGTCACTGGCCGTGTGCTCGAGCGTTCCGGTTACGAAGTGGGTGCCGCGAAAGATGGTCTGGACGCGATCGAAAAAATGCAGGAGCGGGTGCCCGATGTGATGTTGCTCGACATCGAAATGCCGCGGATGGACGGCTACGAGCTGGCAACGCATATGCGAAATGACAGTCGCCTTCGCGGAGTACCGATCATCATGATCACCTCGCGTACCGGCGAGAAGCATCGTCAGCGCGCCTTTGAAATTGGCGTGGACCGCTACTTGGGCAAGCCGTACCAAGAGGCCGAACTGCTGCGCAATGTCGAAGAGATTTTGCGGGTGGGACGTGGCTGAGGTAATGCCAGCGGCACCCAACGTCGCCCTGCTGGGCCGCGACGACGCCGTTCGCAGCCAGCTGCGCACGGCACTGGCTGAGCTTGGGGCCAATCTAGTCTACGAAGGCGAGTTGCGCGGAGCCAGTGCCTCCGAGGTATCGGCCAAACAGCCCGCCGTCGTATTACTGAATCTAGATGCGGACGGTGAGGACGCACTCGACTCTTTGGAAGAATTGCTGCTCGATCCTTCGATGCGTGTGGTTTTTAATGAGGCTGAAACCACTGCAGCGCTCTCAGGCTGGGATTTGGCACGCTGGGCCCGTCACTTGGCGTCCAAGGTTCTGGGTCATGATCGAACGATTCCGCCGCCGCCGGCAGGCGCGGAATATCTGCCAGATACCGACCTAATACCGACACCCGGCGCGCCACCAAGCCCGGAGTCGCAATCTGCGACGCTCAGTATGGCCACGCTTCAAAGCGAGGCGACGGCTTCGGTCGAAAACGTACCGGTCAGTTCGGTGCCCGCTGCTGCAGTCCGCGAAGATGAAGGCAGCGTGAGTGATGCAGAAAGCATTGACTCGTCATTACACATTGATCATGAGGTCGTTTCCGCGGCACTTAAGAGTGTTGGCGCGGCACCCGCCGAAGTGGTTCGCAGGGCGGTGCCGGAGGAGAGATCGGCCACGGCGACTAGTGAAAATGAGCATGGTGAACCTGCGATCAGCATCGATTTTGATGAGCTTGATGCGGCCTTGGCGGCAATCGACGCGGGTGGCGAAAATGAGTTCGCCGGGTCGTTTGGAGCTTCCGCAAGCGAGGCCGCGGAATCGGAATCATTGGCTGCGGAGCTGGAAGCACTGGCCCAATCCACCATGCTTGATGGTGACGCCGAATTTCAGTTGGACGACGACTTGGGCCACGCCATCTCAAATTCGCAGATGTCGTTCTCGAGTAATGCAGATGAAGTTGCGGCAGCCGACGAACTGGATGCCGATGTGGCGGCGTTGGCTGCACAGCTGGATGCAATGGCGCATTCAGCACCTAAGCGGGAGATCGACGTTCGTGATCCGGACTTCTCCTTCGACATTGACGCCAAAGAAGGTCTCGCGGAACGACCGGTTGTTCCGCGAAAAGTCGCCTCGGGTATCGAGTTTGCTTTGGAGGACGAGCTGACTGAAGTCAGATCGGCCCAACCGAAGCCTGCCCCTCCGGTACCCAAGATTGATATCAGTTTCCTGTCCTTGGAAGCCTTGCCGGATCCGGGTCTGTTGGTAGCACCAACCAAGAAGAAACAAGCCGAGGAAGAGGTGTATCTGCCAAGGG
>JBBQQV010000323.1:0-4179 GCA_038215505.1 Lysobacterales bacterium | reverse complement strand
GTGGCGACGCGTGAACTGCACCGCCGCGCGCGAGATCGCTTGTGTCGCCGCCTGCACACTCACCCACGTATCAAGCCCCGCCAGCACCCGCCGCGTCTGCGGCGGCAACTCGTCGAGTGAGCGACCGAGCACCGCATGCGCCAACCGATTCGCCAGCGCGATGTCGGCCGGCAGCACCTCGATGTATTCCACCGCCGCGCCATCGACCACGATCTGTTGCACCGTGCGCTGGCACTGATGCAGCAACGCAATCGCATCGATCAGCGCCAGATACTTCACGTGATCGCGGCGCAGCCGCACGCGATCACTGGCAAACGTCAAGCCTTGTGCAAAGGGATTCACCACCGCCAGCGGACGCAGCAGCGTCTGCGCCGCGCGGTGCGCGGTGAGCACGTGATCAGAGCGCACCTTGGCCTGCAGTCCTGCAAGCGTTCTGGCTTCGCGCTGCCGCGCCTGAATCGCCTGCGTCTGCGCCGCCGTCTCGTTGATCGTCAACACCAGACAGCGATTCAACAGCTCCTCGTCGATGTCGATGGCGGTGGTCGTCAGGCACAGCATTACCGGGCCTTCGACGCGGTATTCGGCCGTCACCAGTTTTCCCGTCTGTGGATCCTTGCCCGTGCTGGCAATCGTCAGCTCGCCTTGCGACTGCAACAGCTTCAGTGCATACGCCGCTTGGCGCACGCCTTCTTCTTCGGCAATCGCCAGAATCTTATGCCGCAGATCGCCCTCGCCGAGATAGAACAGCGACTGCCCGGTCATCGCCGAGTACTGCACCCGCTGGCTTTCTGGCATCAAGCTGAGCAGCGCGTCCATCAGCGTCGACTTACCGGCCGCGCTGGTTGACTGGATCAGAATGGCAAGGGGCTTATCGAGCAGCCGCGACACCATCGCCAGATACCCGACCAGCGCATTGTCGCCCTCACCGACCACACCGATCGCCTCCACATCACGCACGATCCGCGCCGCCAAATCCGGATCGCGCAGCAGCGCTAACCCCGCCGCCTCATCCGCCGCCGATAACACGGCCTCGACCTTGCTCGCATCAGGCGCCAACGCCCCGCGAATAGCCGCCTCCTGCAACGGCTCCAACGCCAACACCAGCGCCGACAGATCGCCCGATATCACTTCCTCGGCGACGCCCAGCTCGATGGCCGCCCCCTTGGCAAACGCATGCCGGCCGCGTGCTTGATACAGGTCGAGGGTGTCGAGGTGCAGGTGGTCATCGACGGAAACGCGCAGCGTCACCTTGAGCGATTCGGCCGACAGATTGCGTGACAGACCACGCACCCGATACGCGCGGCCGTGACGAGCAAAGCGGATGTCGTCTTCGCCGATGACTTCGGCGGCAGCTGCGGCAGGCGATGCCAGCGGCGCAGACAGTGCCGGATCAGGAGAAACGGACGGCGCAAGCGTCTGGCGGGCAGATCGGGGCATTTCGTGCTCCTGGCCAAAAACCTGTCAAGCAGAACAATTCGCGGCCAGAATATCCGTTTTTGTAGTATCGTCAACCCCAATAGCAAACCCTTGGATACGGTATGGCCCACCTTCCTGCTTCGACTTCCACCGCCGTGGCCATTTCCGACGACGAGCGCACTTTCTTCATCGCCCTCGGCGCGCGCATCAACCGCCTGCGCAAAGATCAGGGCATCACCCAGGTCCAGCTCGCCGAACAACTCGGCGTCTCGCAGCAGACCATCACCGCCTACGAGAGCGGCAACCGGCGTGTCCCTATCTCACATCTGCCGCGTCTGGCCGCACTTCTGGGCGAGTCCATCGAAGTGCTGATCGGCGAACCTGCCAAGGCCAACAAGCGCGGCCCCACGCCCAAGCTGCAACAGCAACTCGAGCGGGTCAGTCAGCTCCCAAAAGCGCGCCAGCGCGTCGTCAGCGAAGTGCTCGATTCGCTGCTCGCCCAACCCGGCCGCTGAAACGACAACGCCCAGCGCAAGGCTGGGCGTTGTGGGGCGTTTCGATTGGGCAAATGCGGCGGGCTAAGGCCTGCCCTATTCGAGTCGCCTTATCGCGTTGACCGACTTGACTCCGAGGTTTCAACCTCGATCATTTGAACGACCGAATAGTCGGCCTGAAAGGAGGCACGTCGAGCTAGGCCACGTAAGCGCTCGGGCAAATCGAGCTCCGAAATGCCTCCGCCACAAGGCGATGCTACTAGTTCGTAAGAGTTCGAGAGTTCCCCCGCCGTACGAGAAACATCGGCCCAGTCAAATACGAAAAGACCCCTTTCTGCCAGCGCGATAAAGGAGTCTGGTCGTGGCACGCTCACCAAAAGTTCTGCGTCAGAAACCTTTGGCAAGCCCAAAACTTCAAGCTCCATGTCCTCAATCCAGAGCAAGCTCTGCTCAAGCACCGCGTTCGGAATCGGCCCCTCTCCGCCCGTTACAAACACACCGACATGCTGTGCAGAGTCCAAGCCAAGCCAAACGCAATCAACGCCGACTGGATATCTTTGGATCGTCACTGAAGCCTCCAAGAGTTACTGATCAGACTTGAACTTCGTCTCGGGCGGAAACGCTTCTCGCCCAAAAGTGGACTCACACGTTGCGCACACGGGGACCTCTGCGCCAGTTCTTGGTCGCATCGCCTCAGTGAAACTCACTTCTGCTTTGTTGCCACCAAGTGCGTTGACAACTTGAGTTTCTGCGCAATTCCCACCTCCACACGCCCTCGCAGCAACTTGTCCAGTACTCGCATTGAATCCTGCGGTAACAGTCGCAGGTGCCTTACCTCCAAGCGGCGCGAGGCTATCAGCCAATGCGTTTCTTGCCGCTCTCGCCTCTGAAAGTAGAGCACCCGCACCGCCAGCTAACGCGGCTCCGCCGAGCGCATCGCCTGCAAGGAGATCGGCACCCATAGTGATCGCACCTGCCGGGTTGGCCAGTACCGCCGCCACAATTGTGGGGCCCGCTATTGCAGCTACCCCTGCGGCCCCGATGACTCCCCAAGCAACCGCTGCTCCTGTCGACGGCTGGACCGTCGTTTGCCCCAGCGTGTTCTGGCCACAGCCACCGCCACTCAAGCTATCGCAGGCCCTGCCGTCCGGGTCGATATTTGAGTAAGGATTGTTATTGGCATAGTTATACCGATTGAAATTCCACCCGGTACTGGCATCCACCGTCATCGGATCCACGCTCAAAAACCGCCCCACCACCGGATCATAGTACCGCTGCTGCATGTAAATCAGCCCGGTCGGGGCATCCATCTGGTGACCGGTGTAGCCGGGCCCGTCCACCGCCCGGTTTTTAGGTTCACCGTAGGGCGCGTAGTAGGTCGGGCTTTGGGCGAGGCCTTGCTCGCTGGTGTCGACTACCGGGCTGCCGAGCATATCGCTGTGGTGGTACGTGACTTGGGTCGTGTTGCTGCCGTTTGTTTGGGTGACAGTGCGACGACTGGCGATCAGGTCCTTGCCCAGATGAATATAGGCTGTGTTGGCCGGAAGGCTATCGCTGTTGCCGCGCAAGGTGCCGTCCAGCGTGTAGATCGAGTACTGCGCAAAGCCCGCAGTGCGAATTTCTCCGACGCGGCGACCGTGCGCATCGTAGTAGTAAGCGTTGATCAATCCGGCGATGCTGGTCAAGCGGTTGGCGCGATCAAAGGTGTAGATCTGGCTGCCGCGTGCGGTTTGGTTGCCACGGGCGTCGTAACCGAATGCCCACACGTTGGTGCCGCCAGGCGTGCGGATGGCGTCCAAACGAGCGTTGGAGTTGTAGAAATAGCGGTGCTGGCGCGAGCCTTCATCGGCGTGGCGCAGATTGTCCAGCGGGTCATACCGGTAGGTGGCACTACCCCACACAGGCGAAGTGGCGGAAGTGAGTCGATTCAAGCCGTCGTAACCCATGCTCCGATTCTGCAAGCCATTGCCGGCGCGATCAGTGATCGTTTGCACGTTGCTGTTGCGGTCAAACGCGTATTCAAAATCGTGAATCACCGCGTTGCCGAGGGTGTCGCGGCTGCGTTTGAGTAGCGGTCGGCCGGTCTGCTGGGTGTTGATGCGGGTGACGCCGTTGCCGTAGGTAAATTGCTTCACCGAGCCATCGGCAAAGTACTGCACGTTACTGGCGTAGCTGCCGACTTGGGTGGGTTGACCAAAGGCATTGGGCGCGTAGTTGACTTGGCTGCCATCGTGAAAGCTCATGGTCAACATGTGGCCGGAGCGGTTGT
>JBBQQV010000322.1:0-4184 GCA_038215505.1 Lysobacterales bacterium | reverse complement strand
CCTCGCATATCAAGCCCCGCCAGCCCCCGCAGCAAGGTCTGCGCTTGTGCGGTAGTAAAACCGCCGACAACGGGCGTGCCCGTGCCTGGCGCGCAGGCCGGCTCAAGAAAATCGATATCGAAGCTGACGTAACAGGGCCGTCCGCCGACCCGCTGGTGGATGGCATCGATGCAGGCCTGCATGCCATTGGCGTGCATCCAGCGCGCGTTCAATACCTGATAGCCGTGGCTTTCGGGGTTGTGCGTGCGCATGCCTAGTTGGATCGAGCAGGTGGGATCGACCAAACCCAGTTTGGCGGCATGAAAGAACATGGTGCCGTGGTCGATGCGGCCGTCCTCATCACGCCAGGTGTCGGAATGCGCATCGAAATGCACCAAGGCCAAGGGGCCGTGCTTGGCTGCAAGCGCGTGCAGCACCGGAAAGCTGACGAAATGATCGCCACCCAAACTGAGCGGCATGACACCCGCCTCCACCAACGGCTGGAAGGCAGCCATGATGGTCTCAGGGACGTCGGCCGGTCGGCCGCTGTCAAACCAGACATCGCCGTAGTCGATCACTGCCAGCCGATCAAAGGGGTCAAAATCCCAAGCATCTGGCTTTGCCCACGCCAGCATGGTCGACGCTTCGCGGATCGCCCGTGGCCCGAACCGGCTGCCCGGCCGATGCGTGGTGGCGAGGTCAAACGGCACCCCGACCACGGCCACATCGATGCCGGTCAGATCGCGCGAATACGGCCGCCGCATGAAGCTGAGCGCACCCGAATAGGTAGGCTCGGCGACGGTGCCATAGGGCGATTCGCGCGTGAAAGCGAGGTCGGTACGCTGCGGATGAATGTAGTTCGACGATGTCGTCACGGTGGGCTCCAAAACGCGTGAGTCCACTCGTCATTTCACCGCCTCTAAAACGCGGTTGCCGGGACGAGAGTCACCGGTATTGCTGTTTTCGATGGTCACTTCGAGCGGGAGCAGGCGACTCCACGAATACCCTAGGCAACTCCATACAGTTCAGCCTGGATCAATTCAGCCTCGACAGGATCCCGGCTTTCGCCGGGCTCGTCATCTGCAAGCTCGCATGCAACCGCGCCTGGGCGTTGCTGTGCTCAAAAATCTCGAAACTTCAGCCGAGCGCTTGCGTTGCCGACACATACTCATAGCCCAAGTCGCGGGCGACCGCCTCGAAGGTGATCTTGCCGGCGTGCACATTCAAACCGTTGCGCAGGTGCTCGTCTTCCAGCATCGCTCGCTTGGCGCCTTTATTGGCCAGTTGCAGGGCGAATGGCAAGGTGGCGTTGGTCAGCGCGAATGTCGACGTTCGCGCGACACCGCCGGGCATGTTGGCGACGCAGTAGTGAATGATGCCGTCGACCTCATAGGTCGGGGTCTGATGGGTGGTGGCTTTGGAGGTCTCAAAGCATCCGCCTTGATCGATCGCGACGTCGACCAGCACCGAGCCCGGCTTCATCAAGCCAAGCTGAGCCCGACTGATCAACTTGGGCGCCGCTGCGCCAGGAATCAGCACCGCACCGATCACCAGATCGGAGTATGAAAGTCGCTCTTCGATCGCGTCGAGGGTGGAATAGATCGTGGTGATCTTGTCGCCGTAAAGCTCATCCAGGTACTTCAAGCGATCCAGCGAACGATCCAGGATGGTGACGCGCGCGTTCAGACCCATCGCCATGCGCGCTGCGTTGATGCCGACCACGCCACCGCCAATCACCAGCACTTCGGCCGGCACCACGCCCGGCACGCCGCCGAGCAGCACACCCGATCCGCCTTGCGCTTTCTCAAGTGCGTGCGCGCCGGCTTGAATCGACATGCGCCCGGCAACCTCGCTCATCGGCGCCAGCAGCGGCAAACCGCCCTTGCGGTCGGTGACGGTTTCATAGGCAATCGCGGTGCATCCCGACTTCACCAAGGCAGCGGTTTGGGCGGGATCGGGCGCCAAATGCAAGTACGTGTAGAGGACTTGCCCCTCGCGCAGCATCGCGCACTCGAGCGGTTGCGGCTCCTTGACCTTGATGATCATCTCGGCGCGGGCAAATATCTCGGCCGCAGTCTCGACAATCTGCGCGCCCGCCTTCTCGTACATCTCGTCGGTCAATCCAATCGACTTGCCGCCGCTGCGCTGCACCAGCACCTGATGACCGTGGCCGATCAACTCGCGCGCGCCCGCTGGAGTCAGGCCGATGCGGTATTCGTGATTCTTGATCTCTTTGGGTACGCCGACAAGCATGGCTGCGCTCTCGTTTGGGTGGACCAATGGGGCGTCGGATCGACGCGTGGCGCGGGCATTATCCCGCGTCTTTCGACGCCGCGCAGAAGCCTTGCGGCGTTGAATAAACTTTACAACGTGCGCCGCGCTATCGCATTCTCATCCTTTATTCGCGTATCGGCGTTCAATATCCGATAGCAGTGGCGCCCGCGCCGGCCGATCCGCAGCGGGCGCTCAAGGAGACCGGGCAAACGATGGACGTGGGTGCTCGACTGCAGGCGATTCGCAAAGCCAAGGGCTTGAGTCAGCGCGAACTGGCGAAGCGGGTGGCGGTGACCAACAGCACCATTTCCCTGATCGAGCAGAACAAGGTCAGCCCCTCGATTGGCTCCTTGAAAAAGGTGTTGGATGGTATTCCCATTTCACTCGGTGATTTCTTCACGCTGGACGAGGAGCCCGTGGCTGCCAACGGCCCCTTCTACGCAAGCCACGCCCAGCCCGATCTGGGCAGCGCGGACCTGCACTATTTTCTGATCGGTCGACACCATCGCGGGCGGCAGATGTGCATCCTGCGCGAGGTGATGCCGCCCGGCGCCGACACCGGGCTCGACCTGCTCACACATGCCGGCGAAGAGGGCGGCGTGGTGGTGCAAGGCCGCGTCGAGATCACCATCGGCGAACACGTGCGCGTCCTGATGGCCGGTGAGGGCTATTACTTTGACAGTCCGACGCCACATCGTTTCCGCAATGTTGGCGACGACACCGCAATCATCATCAGCGCCAGCACACCCCTCACTTTCTGATCGCAGGAACGCAACAGATGCCCACATTCCTCAGCCGTGACCAATGGCAAGCCAAAGCAGCGGCGCTGACATGGCGAACGCAGGCCTTCATCGATGGTCGCCATGTCGATGCCTTTGATGGTCGCACCTTCGATTGCATCAGCCCCATCGACGGCCGCGTGCTGGCTCAGGTTGCGCGCTGCGGTGCAGACGACGTCGAGCGCGCGGTACGCGCTGCCCGTCGCGCGTTCGATGCAGGCCGCTGGGCCGACGCATCACCAGTGCAGCGCAAGCGCGTACTGCTGCGCTTCGCCGAGCTGATGGAGACGCACGCGCACGAATTGGCCCTGCTGGAAACTCTCGACATGGGCAAGCCAATTCGCGACAGCGTGCAGGTGGATGTCGCCGCAGCGGTACGTTGCATGCGCTGGACTGCGGAGGCCATCGACAAAGTCTATGACCAGATCGCCCCCACCGGCCGTGATGAGCTGGGACTTATCAGCCGTGAACCCTTGGGTGTCGTCGCCGCCATCGTGCCTTGGAACTTCCCGCTGTTGATGGCTGCGTGGAAGATCGCGCCGGCGCTGGCGACCGGCAACTCGGTGATCCTGAAGCCATCCGAAAAATCACCGCTGACGGCGTTACGTATCGCCGAACTGGGAAGCGAGGCCGGATTGCCGGCCGGTGTGTTCAACGTGCTGCCCGGATTCGGCGCCGACGCTGGCGAGCCGCTGGCTCTGCACATGGATGTCGATGGCATCGTTTTTACCGGCTCCACCGCTGTCGGCAAGCATCTACTGCAGTGCGCCGGTCGCTCGAACATGAAACGCGCCTTCATGGAGTGCGGTGGCAAGAGCCCGAATCTGGTGTTCGCGGATGCGCCGGATCTCGCGGCTGCAGCCGAAGCCGCTGCCAGCGGCATCTTTTACAACCAAGGCGAGGTCTGCACAGCGGCATCACGCCTTCTGGTCGAACGCCCGGTGTTCGCCGAGTTCATGGCGATGGTGCGAACCGCCGGCGCGAAGCTGCAACCCAGTCACCCGCTTGATCCGGGCACGTGCATGGGCGCGATGGTCGACCAGACGCAGATGAATCGGGTGCTTGGCTTCATCGAAGGCGGGCGCGAAGAAGGCGCCACGCTTTCACTGGGCGGCAAACAGGTCTTGGCAGAAAGTGGTGGCTATTACATTG
>JBBQQV010000321.1:0-4221 GCA_038215505.1 Lysobacterales bacterium | reverse complement strand
AATGCCCACCGGCAAGTAGCGAATGAAACCTTCGCGCATTGGCTCTGGTTTGATGTCGAGCATCATCACGACGAACAGGAACAGCACCATCACCGCGCCGACATAGACCAGCACCAGCGCAATCGCGAGGAACTCGGCCTCAGCCAACAACCACACGCAGGCGCTTGAAAAGAATGTCAGCACCAGGAACAGCGCCGCGTGCACGGAGTTGCGTACGCTGATGACCGCCAACGCCGAGCCCGCAGTGACGGCGGCAAGAAAGTAGAAAGCGAACAAAGAGAAAGTCATCGAGAGGCCATCAGCGCGTCAACGATAGGAGGAATCGAGCGTGCGACGCTCGGCAATTTCGGCTTCAAACCGATCACCAATCGCCAGCAACTGCAATTTGTTGACGATGTTCTCGCCACGCTTCTCGAAGTGATACTCGTGAATGTGGGTTTCGACAATCGAATCGACCGGGCAGCTTTCCTCACAGAAGCCGCAGTAGATGCATTTGAACAGGTCGATGTCGTAACGCGTGGTGCGGCGGCTGCCGTCCTCGCGGGGCTCCGAGTCAATCGTGATCGCCAGCGCTGGACACACGGCTTCGCAAAGCTTGCATGCGATGCACCGCTCTTCACCGTTGGGATAGCGCCGCAGCGCGTGCAAACCGCGGAAACGAGGCGACTGCGGTATGTGCTCCATTGGATAGCGCATGGTGTATTTCGGCGCCCAGAAATAGCGCCACGTCACCGCCATGCCAGCCAACAGTTCCAGCAGGAACAGACTTTTGATGTAGCCAAGCGCGCGATTCATCGATGCAGTCTCATGGGCTCAGACGCCAGCCTCGAACCAGCCCGCGTAAACAAACCACGCGGCGGCAAAAATCCAAGCAATGGTGATGGGAATGAACACCTTCCAGCCAAGACGCATGATCTGGTCATAGCGATAGCGCGGAAAAGTGGCGCGAAACCACAGAAACAGGAAGGCGAACGCAAATGCTTTGATCAGCAGCCACCAGATGCCCGGCTCGCTCAGGAATCCCAGCCCCAAGCCTTGGAAGGGACTCAACCAGCCGCCCAAAAAGAACACTGGCGTCAGGAAGCTGACCAGAATCATGTTGGCGTATTCGGCGAGGAAAAACAGCGCGAACGCTGCACCCGAGTACTCAACGTGGAATCCAGCCACGATCTCCGACTCGCCTTCAGCCACGTCGAACGGAGCGCGATTGGTCTCGGCCACGCCTGAGATGAAATAAATCACGAACAAGGGAAACAGCGGCAGCCAGAACCATTCGAATGGCCCAGCGTTACCCGCTTGGGCCAGCACGATTTCGCTCAGATTGAGGCTGCCCGCGGCGATCAGCACACCGACCAAGGCGAAGCCCATCGCGATCTCGTAGCTGACGACTTGCGCGGCAGAACGCATCGCACCGAGGAAGGCGTACTTGGAGTTGGACGCCCAGCCGGCAAGCAGAATGCCGTACACGCCCATCGAGGTCATCGCAAGCAGATACAGCAAGCCAGCGTTGGCATTCGACAACACCAAACCATCGGCAAACGGCACCACCGCCCACGCAGCGAAGGCGGGTGCCAACGTCAACACGGGTGCGAGCCGGTACAGGAACGGGCTGGCGTTGGTCGGTACCAGCAGTTCTTTGAAAAGCATCTTGAAGACGTCGGCAAACGGCTGCAGGAGCCCGGCACCGATATGCATGGGCCCGTGTCGCACGTGCATCCAGCCGATCACCTTGCGCTCCCACAAGGTGTAAAACGCGACCCCAAGAATCAGCGGAATCGTGACCGCGAGGATCTTTGCGAGGGTCCAAACCAGCAGCAGCAAAGTCTCCATGCTGAACTACGCCTTCACTGCTTCAAGGCGCAAACCAGCGCCCGCAGGCGCCAGCGGACCACTGGCGGCATGGCCACGCTCAACCCAAGCCGCACCACGCGCCACTTGCTCGCCAATGACCACCGGCAACACGGCGACACCTTCGCCATCGTCGACGCGGACCATTGCCCCTTGGCCAACGCCCAACGCCAACGCATCGTCCGCGTGCAATGTCACGCAAACCGGCCGCGCCAAAGTGTGCGCTTGCAGTGGTGCGGCGCGGCGAACGACTGCATCGCTGCTGTAGATCGATGTGGTCGCCACGCGTTGCAAGCCGCTCGGCGCACTGACCCGAGTCGACAGCCCGCTTCCACTGGCCACCTCAGTCGCTGTCAACGATGCTCTCAGGGTAGCCATGTCGGTAAACGCGAAACCGCTGAGCTGCATGTGTTCACCCAGTGCTCGCAGCACTCGCCAGCCTGGTCGCGACTCGCCCGGCAGCTTGGCTGCAGCGGCGACAGACTGCTCGTCACCGTGTGCATTGGTCAGCGTCGCGTCGACCTCGGGCAATAGGCCGATTGGCAGGATCACGTCTGCAATCGCTTTCAATGAATCCGGCGCGAAGGCGGCAAACGCGATTAGTGAGGACGCCTTAGCCAAGGCGCGTTGAGTGACCCCGCCATTGGCAAAATCGACGCTGGGCTCGATCCCGTAAAGCAGATAGGTTGAGCGCGCTTGCTCGATTTGTGCACCTGCATCCAGGCCAGCGGGCAGCACACCATGGCGCGCCAGTCCCACTGCGTTGGCACCTTGCGGCAGTAAATTGAGTTTGCCGCCAAGTTGCGAGGTCAGTTGTCGCGCCAAAGCCCGCAACCACGATGCGTTCGGATGACTTTGCGCCGACTCGCCAAGCACAACCACCAATCGGCTGGCTGCTTGCAAGGTCGTCGCCAACGCCTTGATTGACTCATCGGTGCTTGCGGCTGCCAGCGCTACTGCCATACCGGCGGGAGGTGAGGAATCGGTGCCGTCGGCCAATGCCTGCGCCAAGCCCAGCATGCTGTCGAGCATGCCGGTCGGCGTCACCACAATGCTGTGGGTCAATTCAAAATGGAGATCAAACGCGACCGGATTGATGGTCGCGATCTTTGCCCCACGCTTGCTCGCTTTGCGGACGCGGTGACCAAGGATCGGCGCTTCCAGGCGCGGGTTGCAACCCAGCAAGAGGATGACGTCGGCTGCCTCCACTTCGGCAAGGTTCGCTTCGAAGGGCTGTGCGACCGGCGCGTCAGCGAAGTCGAGTTCATGCAGACGATGATCAATATTTCCGCAACCGAGACCCTGCGCCAGCCGCGCCAACAAGGCGCCCTCTTCGTTGGACGTGGCCGGATGCACCAGGATGCCGAGTTGATCCGCCGTGACCGCCTTCAACAGCTCGGCCGTGCGCGCCAACGCCGCCGCCCAGCTTGCTTCGTGCCATTGATCGCCATCGCGCAGCATCGGTACTGTGACTCGATCAGACGCCTGCAGGCCGGCATGGCTGAAGCGATCACGATCTGACAACCAGCTTTCGTTGATCGCCTCGCAGTCACGCGGAACGCTGCGCAAGACTTCACCGCGGCGCAGGTGCAAGAACAAATGCGAACCGAGCGCATCGTGATAGCCAATGCTCGGCCGCGCAGTAAGTTCCCATGCACGGGCGCGGAAGCGGAAAGGCTTGTTGGTCAACGCACCCACCGGGCACACATCAATGATGTTGCCGGACAGTTCGCTGCCGATGTTCTTGCCGATATAGGTGCCGATTGAAAGATTCTCGCCGCGACCCATGCCACCCAGTTCATACGTGCCGGCGATCTCAGCGACAAAGCGCACGCAGCGCGTGCAGTGAATGCAACGCGTCATGTCGGTCGCCACCAGCGGGCCAATGTCTTCGTCGGCCACCACGCGCTTGGCTTCTACAAAGCGACTGACCGACTGGCCATAACCCATCGCGACGTCCTGCAACTCGCACTCGCCGCCCTGGTCGCAAATCGGGCAATCCAGCGGATGATTGATCAGCAGGAATTCCATCACGTTGCGCTGTGAGTCGAGCGCACGCTTGGACTGGGTGTACACCTTCATGCCTTCCATCACTGGCGTGGCACAGGCTGGCATCGGCTTCGGCGCTTTCTCGACATCGACCAGACACATGCGGCAATTGGCGGCAATGGTCAGCTTGTCGTGATAGCAGAATCGCGGGATCGAAATTCCTACGCGATCAGCCGCGTGAATGATCATCGAACCCTTCGCCGCCGTCATCGACACACCGTCGATCTGGATGTTGACGTGGTCGGTGGGAGTTGCGACGGCGCTCATGGTTGGCAGCCTGTTTTGCAGCGGGGCTGGGGACGGGGGGCTGGGGGCGGTGGGGGC
>JBBQQV010000320.1:0-4222 GCA_038215505.1 Lysobacterales bacterium | reverse complement strand
CGGCGCCTTATGCGGGCGCTTGGAGCCGCACTGCCCTTCCCATTATCCCCATCGCGGAGCCGCAACCATGAGCAACGAACTCACCGTGTTTTTGCTGCGTCACGCCCCAGCCGAGGCGGCGCGCGGCGGTCAGGATGATGGCGAACGAGCGCTGTCGTCGCGCGGTCTAGAAGAAGCCGATGCGGCGGCCGCGTGGCTGGTGGGCAAGACCACCCCAAAACGAGCTATTTGCTCACCCGCCGTGCGGGCGCAACAGACCTTGCAGCGCGTGATCGCGCGCACGGGTGATATCGAGACTGTCACCGAGCCCAGCATCTACGAGGCCACACCCGGCCAGTTGATCGAAGTGATCGAAACCCACCGCGATGCGGGACATCTGTTGCTGGTGGGCCATAACCCAGGATTTGAGAGTGTGGTGGCCCTGCTCACCACGGGCCAAAGTGGTGACCACCGCGGCATGCCCCCCGCAGGTTGCGCGGTGTTGCATTTCCCCGCCGACGCCGCGATCGAACCGGGTACCGCCCAGCTCACTGCGTTTTGGTCGCCCTGATCGTGTGCTGAAACGGGCGATGGCGGATCGGTGGACAGCGCGCGGTGCACTGCAAGTGCTGGCCATGGCCGCGTTGCTGCTTGGCTTGCTCGCGGACCCACCGGTCCACGCAGCCGGCGTAGGAAATGCGGACGCAAACCCTGACGTGGCCAACCTCCCCGGATTGCAGATCGATTCGAGCCAATCACACGCTGGATTTTCGGTGCGGGTGGCTTGGGTGCGAACCTTGCCCGGACAGTTCGACCACGTTGTAGGCGCGATTGATCGCCAACTCAAGCAGGCGACCCTCAGCGTGGATGTTCGCTTGGCCACCAGCAGTCTGTCGATGGCCGACGCCAACCACGCCGCCTGGGCGCAATCGGCGGAGTTTTTTGACGGCGCAAACTACCCGTGGGTTCGCTTCTTCGCCGAGGGCGTTCCCGAATCCTTGTTGCTGACCGGCGGCGATTTGAGCGGCCAGTTGAGCCTGCGCGGCATCACTCGGAAGGTGACGTTTTCAGTGCAACCGAGCACCTGCGCGCGACCCGGTATCGAATGCCAAGTAGAGGCGCTGGGTGAGCTGCGCCGCAGCGATTTTGGTATGCAAGCAAGACGTTTTGTAGTCGCCGACAAGGTTCGCTTGAGCTTGCTGATTCGCGTTCGCGAGGCCGTGACCACCCCATGAGTATGGTCCTGTTGCAGCGCGTGGGAGTGTTGTTATTGCTGTTGGCATTGACCGCCTGCATGCCAAGTCGGCGCGAGATTCGTGAGGCGCAAGCCGATGCGGCGACCTACCAATCGTCTGTGCTCACGTGCACGCGCGCGGATCGTTGCGCCATCGCCTCGCCGCTGCGCGAGCAGGCGCAAGCCATGCTTGGTGCCTCAACTGCGGATTCACCGCAGCATCAAGTGTTGCTGCTCGATTACGGTCAGGACGCGCTGTTGGCGCGCATCCATATGATCCGCTCGGCGCAGCACAGCATTGAGCTGCAAAGCTACATTTATGCGCAAGACGATTCCGGTTACTTTGTGCTGACCGAATTGCTGGCTGCGGCCCAGCGCGGCGTGCGCGTACGCGTGCTGTTGGATCAGCTTTTCAGCTTGGACAACTTGCAGCTGCTGCTTGCACTTGCCCGTGTACATGCCAATTTCGAACTGCGCCTGTACAACCCGACCTTCGGCGACGCGCGCACCCATCCGGCCGAGTTCGTCGCCGGCATCCTGTGCTGTTTTTCACGCATCAACCAGCGCATGCACAACAAACTGTTGCAGGTCGACGGCATGCTGGCGATTACCGGCGGGCGCAACATCCAGAACCGCTATTTCGACTGGGACCCCGACTACAACTATCGCGATCGCGACATCTTGATCGCCGGTCCCGTGGTGGCGGCGATGGGCGATTCTTTTGAGGCGTTCTGGCGGCACCGATTAAGTGTGCCAGTGGCCGCGCTGCGCGATGTAGAGGCCTTTGCAAAAGCAGGCGGGCAGCCACCCGTGCTGCCGTTACCTTCGGTGATACGCGGCGACCGCATGCTCGAACTGTCTGCGCAAGCCGATAGCCGCAGCGTTGTTACTCGCCGTCTGCTGACGCCAATGCAGCGCGTCGGAAGGGTCGAATTCTTCTCCGATGTGCCCAACAAATTGTTCGAGCGCAATACCGCTAACGAGCTTGGACTTGGCAATACGTTGAAAGAACTGGTGGCAAGTGCCAATCGCTCGGTGCTGCTGCAAACGCCCTATCTTGTGCTGTCAAAAGCCGCCCAACGCCAGTTCCGTGCCATGCGCAAGCGACCTGTGCCGCCCGAGGTGATCGTCTCGACCAACTCCTTGGCCGCCACCGACGCTATTCCGGTGTACGCCTTGAGCCACAAATACAAACGGCGCTATCTGCGCGAACTTGGCTTTCGCATCCACGAGTTCAAGCCGTTTCCGCTGTCGGCACCTATCGACGTCGACGCCACCGGCGCGCTGGGCGCCGAAGCGCTGGGTGCCTACGCCACCGAGTCGCGGCGCGCATTCGGGTCGTCGTCGGGAAGCGCGCGGCGGGGGCCGCTGCCCTTGCGCGCGGCAGGAGTGCGCATAGGCTTGCACGCCAAGTCGCTGGTGATCGATGAGCGCGTGGCAATGGTCGGCACTCATAATTTTGATCCGCGCTCCGATCAGCTCAACACCGAAAGTCTGGTGCTGGTGTATGACGCCGAATTTGCGCGCGAGCTCAGCCGCAGCATCCTGCATGACATCCGGCCCGAGAACGCCTGGACCATCGCGCCTCGACCTCGCAGCGCGGTGCTGCCGGCGCTCAACTATCAAATCGGCAAGCTCTCCGAGCGCCTGCCGATCTTTGATCTGTGGCCGTGGCGCTATGCCACCAGCTGGGAGCTCAATCCGGGGTGTTCGCCTTTGCCACCGAGCGACCCCCGGTTTGCGACCTGCTACACACCAGTCGGCGACTTCCCGGAGGTCGATGTTTCCGGCAAGTCGTTTTACACCCGCATCATCACCGCGTTTGGCGCCGGTCTCGCGCCGATTCTTTAGGCGCGCCGGCGTTGTGTGGATTGACGCGTCTCGTGGCGCGGCCTAGTCTGACAGCCCAGCCCACCGCCGCGGAATGCCGACATGAGTTTCACCATCAACATCGATCTCTCTGAACGCGACCTCGAGCATTTTCGCGCGGCCCAAGCCAAGTCGGCGGCGGCGGCTGAAGGCTCGACCGAAGCAGAAATAATGGCGGCAGCCGTCAAGCTGTTGACCGAGTCGAAAGACGTCCACGTGCCGGATTTCATCGCCAAACGCTTGCTGCAATTAGACGACATGATCGCGATGCTGAAAGACGAAGGCTGGGCGCTATCCGGCGAAGATCGCAAGCGGGTAATGGCGGCGCTGGTGTACTTCGCCAATCCTGACGACATCATTCCCGACACGGTACCCGTGCTTGGTTTTCTCGACGACGCGATCATGATCGAGCTGTGCGTTCGTGAGCTCAAGAATGAGATCGACGCCTACGACGACTTCTGTGAATTCCGGCAGAAGGAAGCCGAGAAGCGCGGCTTGGATCCAGCCACGATTGGTCGTGCCGAGTTCTTGGAGCCGCGCCGCGAAGAACTGATGAACCGTATGCACGAGCGTCGTGACCGCGAGATGGGCTCCGGCTATGGCGGCTCCAGCGGCTGGGCGCAGAGCAAGACCTATCTGGGTGCCGGCTGGCGTCCGGGTTACTACAGCCGCCGCTGAGCCTAGCCGACGGTAAGCCCACGCATGGGATTTTTCCGCCGCCGGCCAAGCTTGATCGAACTCAATGCGATGAACGTCGGCACGATTGCCGATGTGCTCGGCATCGAGTTCACCGAGCTGGGCGAAGACTATCTGCGCGGTCGCATGCCGGTCGATACGCGAACCAGGCAACCGTTCGGGCTGTTGCACGGCGGCGCCTCAGCGGTGTTAGCTGAAACCTTGGGCAGCGTCGCCGGCAACCTGTGCATCGACCCCGAACGCGCGCTGGCGGTCGGACTTGAGATCAACGCCAATCATTTGAAGGCAGTCACCAGCGGCTGGGTCAGCGGCACTGCGCGGGCGATTCACATCGGTCGCAGCACGCAGGTCTGGGACATCCGCATGGAGGCAGACGATGGCCGCCTGTGTTGTGTCTCGCGGCTGACCTTGGCGATTACGCCCGTCGCGCCCAAGGCCTGACGC
>JBBQQV010000319.1:0-4228 GCA_038215505.1 Lysobacterales bacterium | reverse complement strand
CACGCCCGCCGCCAACGCAATCGCGCCGCCTTGCGAGAAGCCGACCAGAAATACGCGATGCGCAGGGATGCCGCGCGTCGCCTCGCGCTCTATCAGCTTGTCGACAAACGCAACCGACTCGCGCACGCCGCGTTCGTCCTGTAGCTGCGCAATTTCCATTCCATGAATGTCGTACCAAGCACGCTTGCGCATGCCGCCATTGTTGGTGACCGGGCGCACCGGCGCATGCGGGAACACAAAGCGCACCGCTGGCCAATTCGATTTCACCAACTGCGGCACGATAGGCGCGAAATCGCCACCATCCGCGCCTAAGCCATGCAGCCAGATGATGGACGCGGTTGGGGAAGGTCCAGTTTGCGTTTCGATGCCGTCGAAGGCTTCGCTCATGGGTAGCGGTGAGGTTGCGAAAGGACCGCCATTCTAGGCCGACACGGTCAAGCGTCGTAGGGCGCAATAACCAACGGGCATTGCGCCGAGAGCAGAGCGTCGACCCGCGGGATCTGCCCAAGCCCATCGTGGCAGGGCCTCCGCCCTTGGTCGCGGGTGGTTGACTCGATCAATGCCCGTTGGTTTTTGCGCCTTACCCAACGTCCCCGCAGAAGTCTGGTCGGCCGACTATCTCCCCTTTGGCAGAGAATTGCTTAGAACTCGGCCGCAAGCTTCGCCTTGAAGTCTTCAAAGCCGCGTTCGTAAGCCAACACCCAATTCGCCTCTCGACCCGTCTGCACGCTGTTTTTTCCGTAGCCACGCACTGCTACTTCCCGTTCTTTTCCGTTTTGGGTCACCACTATTGAAGTTTCGAGCTGCGATTCAATCGAAGCTGCGAAGAAGCCCGGTGTGGCCCATGCCCAGAACTTTTCTATTTTCACGTCCACTTCGATGCCATCCGCACCTAACTTCACGCGGTCGTCGACAACTGCATAACCCGCCGCGTGGAAACTCTCGCGCAGCAAGTCACGCATCACACTGGGCACGGTTTGACCGCCCTCAAGAACGATGTCGCCCAAGGCCTTGCCGTAGGCATTGCGCTTGCGCGCCACCGCTTTGAGCTTGATTTCCTCGCTCGCGACCGCGCCTTTGCCACCCTTTAGCGACGGCGTCGAGGGTTCTGACGGCTTGTTCTCGAATGCGCGATTGTCGGTAATCGAATCGATAAACACCGGGGTTCCGCCGGTCGTCGCCACTGCGGCAGGAGCCACCCGCAGGGCCATCTCACCGCGATTGGTGGCGCAACCCGATGCCACGAGTGCCAGTGCGCAAATTCCAAGCAAATTCAGATTCATTGCAAGTTCCGATACTGGGGATGAAGCGATGGTGTGTTACCGCAAGGGTGGAAAGGTGAGCTCGATTCGGGGCAACTCTGACATTCGGAGCCCAATTCTTGTTGGCATCAAGTTACCGCAGACACTCTGCTCCACTGCAAATGCTATCGCACTAACCTCAGGGGCTGAGCAGTGGACGCATGCCTTGTTCGGGTTGCGTGTGAAGCGTAAAGCCGGCGTCGGATTTCCCTGCCACCACCGACACCAGACGGGCACACTAGTCGGGCCTAACCATGCGGTGGGCCATCCCCTGCTACTCACTGTCATCGTGCACTCTTCGCATCAACATTATGGCTTCCATGAATAGACGCCACTTCTTGGCCGCAGGCGGCTTGACCGCTGCGGTGCCGCTGCTTGCGCAAGCCATTGCTGCCGATGTGCCAGCCGCAGTCGTGCCGGGCTTGTTCACGCAGGTCAACTTCACTTCCGATGGGCTGGCCTTAAGCCCGGCCGAGTACGCCGCCCGCTTGCAGGAGATGGTCGCGAACGAAGACATGCGCGCGGACAACTACTCGCTGGGTGGGGCGATTGCCGAGCTGGAACAGACCTTCGCGCGTTTGCTCGGCAAGCCGGCCGCGATGTTTTTGCCGACTGGCACGCTGGCCAACCATCTGGCGATTCGGCAGTTGGCGGGGCAGGATCGGCGGGTGTTGGTGCAGGCCGAGAGTCACCTTTATAACGACAGCGGCGACTGCGCTCAGACCTTGAGTGGTTTGAATTTGATTGCGCTGGGCGAGGGCCAAGGCGGGTTCGACTTGGCCGATGTGGAACGCGTGGTGCAGCGCTCGGCGGGGGGTCGGGTGGCCGCTCGGATCGGCGTGATCTCGATTGAAAACCCGGTGCGGCGGCGCGACCACGCGATGCTCGACTTTGCCGAGTTGCAGCGGGTTTGCGTGTACGCGCGCGCGCAAGGCATCCGCCTGCATCTGGATGGCGCACGCCTGTTCAACTTGCCGCTGCATTGCGGTCGCAGCGTGCGCGACTACGCCGCTTTGTTCGACACCGTCTATGTGTCGGTGTGGAAGCACTTCAACGGTGCCTCGGGTGCGATCCTAGCCGGCGAGGCTGACTTCGTCGAAGGCCTGTTTCATCAACGCCGCATGTTCGGTGGATCGCTGCCGCAAGCGTGGCCGCAAATCGCGATGGTTGCGCAATACGCCGAACGCTATGAAGCCGAGTACGCGCAGTCGTGGCAGGTGGCGGAGCAGGTGATCGAGCGCCTGCAAACGGACAGCAGATTCAGCTTTCGCAAGATTCAAAACGGCACCAGCCGGCTTTTCATGAAAGTGAATGGTGTTGCCGGAGAAGCCTTTGTGCAGCGGGCGCAGCGCCACAGTGTCATCGTGGCGCGTCCGCATCCCGAAAGCGGCGAGTATGTGCTGCAGATCAATCCCAGCTTGCTACGCCGGTCAGCGGATGCGATTAAGCAGGCATTGATTGATGCGGCGAGCGGATAGGGATTGGCTATCCTCGGAGCGTTGCGAGGCCGCGACAAGATATCGGGGGGAAGACCCATGTGGGTGCGGGCGCTGCTGCTGTCGATTGCGCTTGCCGGAATGCCGGCGGGTGCGGCGATGGTTTTGCCGGAAACGCCCTTGTTCAGGCCGATCACGTCCAACGACGGACTGCCTTCGGACAAGGTATATGCCTTGGCCCAGGACGCTCGCGGCTATCTGTGGGTTGGGACCGGTGATGGTTTGGCGCGCTTTGATGGCGTGGCGTTTGTGATCTACCGACACGACCCCGCCGAGCCGACGTCACTTCCCAGCAATGTCGTGCAGGCGCTGCATGTCGATGCGAAAGACCGCGTCTGGGTCGGCACCGAAGGCGGTGGGCTGAGCTTGTTGCGCGAGGATGTCGGCGGCTTTGTGCACTATCGCCGTGATCGACCGGCACCCATCGAACTTGATGACGTGTGGGCGATCACCTCGACGGCCGATGCTGCCTTGTGGTTCGGTGGGTTTGGCGGCGGTCTGTATCGACTGGATGCGGATTCGGGCGAGGTGCAAGCATTTCATCACGATCCGGCAGATCCGCAATCGCTGGCCTCCGAGCATGTGCTTTCGCTGGCCATCGATGCCAAGGGCGCGCTCTGGGTGGGCGGAGCCGCCGGCCTGGATCGGCTGAGCGGGCAAGGCTTCGAGCACATCGCCATCGGCGCGGGCGGCACCAGCGGGGCAAACATTTTCAGCTTGACGGCAGAGGCCGATGGCACGCTGTGGATCGGCAGCAGCGGTGGCCTGGATCGACGCGAGCCCGATGGCAGGATTGCGCCGGCTGCTGAACGCGCAGGGCTGACTGATGTAGGCGTGACGGATCTGCTGCGTGATCGCAGTGGCAATTTGTGGATCGCCACGCGCAGCGGTTTGAACCGGGTTACCGACGGCTCAATCAAGCGCTTTCAGGGCGCGCCACGTCACAGTCACGCGCTGGCCAACGGCGCGGTGCTGGCGATGTTGGAAGACCACGAAGGCGGGCTGTGGTTTGCGACCTTGGGCGGCGGGTTAGCGCGATTGGCGCCAGGCTGGCGCAACTTCAGTGTGTTACAGCCCGAGGACGGCAAGCCGGAATCGCTGAGCGCGACCCCGCGTGGGGTGGCGGCAGCTGTTGGTGGTGGTCTGTGGGCGGTAGGTGCCGGCAGCGTGCTCGACCGCATCGAACTCGCGACAGGCCGTGTCGAGCATCGACTGCAAAGCGCAGGACAACTGCCAGATCGGCGCCTGTGGTCCGTGCTGCAAACCGCCGATGGCGCGGTGTGGATGGGTTACCACACCGGCCTGTCGCGGCTCGCCGCCGATGGTGGTGCGTTACGCCACTGGCCGGGCGGCGGCCCCCGGGGTGGGCCCCCGGCCGGCCCCCATGGTATGCTGTTAGCCGCCCCAGACGGTGGTGTATGGGTGTACGCC
>JBBQQV010000318.1:0-4254 GCA_038215505.1 Lysobacterales bacterium | reverse complement strand
CGGCCGTGGCGCGGCCGACATGAAGGGTAGCGTGGCCGCTTTCGTGTGCACGCTGGAACAACTGGTGGCCGCGCATCCCGAACATGTGGGCACGCTGGCACTGCTGCTCACCTCAGATGAAGAGGGCGATGCGATTGATGGTGTGCGTCGCGTGGTACAGGCGTTCCGCGAGCGTGGCCAAGCGATTGATTACTGCCTCGTTGGCGAGCCTTCATCGCAGCAGCAGTTAGGCGATGTGGTACGCGTCGGTCGGCGCGGTTCTTTGACCGCCACGGTCAACGTGCGTGGCGTGCAGGGCCACGTCGCCTATCCTGACGCCGCCATCAATCCCATCCACCGCGTGCTGCCGGCGCTGCTGGCGCTCAGCATGCGTCACTGGGATAGCGAGCCGTATCCCGATTTCCCTGCCACCAGTCTGCAGATAGCCAACTTCAATGCGGGTACTGGCGCCAGCAATGTCATCCCCGGCACCGCGAGGGTGCAATTCAATGTGCGCTACTCCCCGCACTGGACCGCCGACGCCCTGGTCACCGAAATTGAAGCCTGTTTCGCCGAACACACGGTTGACGTGCAGATCGATTGGCACCGATCCGGCGATCCGTTTTACACCGCCGTCGGAAAATTGCGTGATGCCGTCCGCCAAGCCATTGCCGACGTGCTCGGTCTGATCCCTGCCGAGAACACCGGTGGTGGCACCTCCGACGGCCGCTTCATCGCGCTTTTGGGGGCAGAAGTCGTCGAGCTAGGCCCGATCAATGCCAGCATCCACAAGGTGGATGAGCGAGTGTGCATTGAAGACTTGCAGAAGTTGCCGGCGCTGTATCAGCGTGTCATTGAGCGGCTTCTGATGTGATTGCTCGCGTCGGCTGCAAAGGAACGTTGGCGCATTAGGAATTTGAGTTCCCCGTTCTCCCAAGTTTTGCCAAGACCTGATGGCAAAGTCGGCCGGGCTAGCTGCGAGTAGTGGAGCCGAATCGGGCGTTATAGGTGTCACCCGCTGATCAGCCGCCGTTGGCTTGTTTCGGTTCGTTGCCCGCTGTCAGCTCCAGCACGGGCGAGTCCCGCCCGAGCTTGTCGCGGGCCCGCAGTTTGAGCGGCGTGTGTAGCAATTTGGCGACTTCGACAGTGTCCGCAGTCCATGCCTGCCACTTCCCTTCAGCCGTTTGTACTTGGATGCTTTCAACGCCACTTTGCTCATCGTGGGAAATGAGTTTCAGGATGGCCTCGGGGCCAAGGCGAATCGCGCCGTCCTGGCCTTCGACGAAGCCGCTCAGCGGTTGCAAAGCCAGCATTGGTGGGTCGAGGTCGGGACGGGCGTCGGTGACTTCGATATAGGCGACGACGCTGGGATAGCCGTCCAGTTCGTTGCCGCTGACGGCGTGTACGCGCCAGTGGCTGGTGCCCAGAGGCAGTGGGTCTACCTGCAGAAACGTCGCCACTGTCCCCGTGCTTGTTGTTTCTGGCGCAGGCGCTTCGACTCGCTGCCGCTGCCGAATCTGCGTGCACAGTTCGTCCGCACATACCAGAACGACATACCCGGCCGCGGCAGGAACGGCGCTCCAGCGGAGCAAGCCGTTGCTGTAGTTCCAGGTCTGTTGGCGAACTTCAATGAGCGGCGCTGCGAGCAGTTTTTCTGGCGGCATCGGTGGGCCTGCATCGGGCACGCGGGTGCCCATGCCTTGCTTGACGGCGACCGCCGCGCCACCGGCCGAAACATTGGATTGGCCAGCAAACACCATCACCCGCGCGCCGCCGTCTTTGGTCGCGCCAGTGCGCAGTTCGGTAGGCTTACCTGCGGTGATGGTTGGGGTCGTGGTGGAGGGGCCGGCGACGATTTCGATGCGGGTTTTGGGTTTGGCGATCGGTGCAAACAGCAGATCAACTTCACCACGTTCAACCTCGATGCTGCCGCGATCCACGCCACGCAGGGTGGTTTCCTTCTTCGCTAAAAACACCTGCGAGAACTCACCGAGGCGCAGGCTGGATTCAGCGTTGAAGCGCAGCTCAGCGGTGGATTTCTCGCGCGTGCGTAGGCCTTGGCCCGAGGCCAAGCTGTCGCCGGGTGCAGCAGGCTGCCAACGCGGTTGGGCGATCATTTTTTCGGTGCGGTTGACCGCCTCGACCACTTGCGCGGCCTCTGCGATGACCTTGCGCGAAGTGAGGATGCGCAGGCGTTGACCGATGCGCAGCAGGTCGGGATCGCGTACTTGCGGGTTGAGCTTCCAGTTGTCTTCCCAGAAGGTCTCTTCGCCAAGCAGACGCTTGGTAATGCCGCTGATCGTGTCGCCGGCGACGACGGTGTAATCCTCCACTCGATCGGCATACACCGGCGCGGCCAACGCCGGCATACAGGCACTTACCAGCAAGGCGGCGAAAAAACTGCGCGCGCTCATGGCAGTACCTCCATGCCCTGCAGTTGAACGGTTCCGTTGCCAAGCCGGTCGACCGCGCGAAACTCAAGGCTGTAGCTGCCGGGTTTCATGCCGGTCAGCTCGAAGGGCAGGGAACGACAACTGTGGATACCGTTCGAGACTTCGACGCAAGCGCGGGCGACGCCCGAGAGTGCATCTTCAGCGGTGAGCCGCAGTGTGTCGCTGTGCCTGATGAAGGTTGTTTTCAGGTCAACAGGCTCGCCATTTCGGGTGGCAATCATTTGTGGGCCGTCACTATCGGCGCGCAGCGCAATGCGCCCTCTGCCTACATTGCCGACGCGATCTGTGAGCTGGTATTCGAGCGAATCAGCGCTGACCTTGATTTCGAGCGCGCCTTCTGCAAGGTCGTCCTGATCATATGGCTGCGTGCCAATCTGCAACGATTGCACGCCCGCTCCCGCATCGCTTGCACTGATCGAAAGGCGTGCGCGCTTGCCATCAAATACATCGACCGGAACCTCGTCACCTGCATCAAGTCGCTGCCACGTGAGCGTCGCTGGCGTGCTGTCGAATTGCACAGTGGTTTGTGCGCGTTCGCCTGCATTGCCGAGCGCATCGCGCGTGCGCACCGTTAGCTGATACCGACCATCCAAGCGATCGGTTTGGAAGCGCTTGCCCGCAGGTAGTGGCTTGCCGTCCACCAGCAATTCGCTGGTGACACCGCCGCTGGGATCAGTGGCCTCAATCGATATGCTCGCCTGCGGACCGAGGACGCTGCTGACCGCGTCGCTGTTGCTTTCGCCTGCTCGGGTCGCGGCGACCGATGCGCCTGCCAACGTCAGGGTCGCCGTGGGTGGTTCGGCGTCAATCAGCAGATGGACAGCTCGACCCGCCGCAGAATTGCCATCCGTCGCATCGGTGGCCACTTCAAAGCGCGTCCACGCCAGCACGCGCTGGTCGTTGCCATAGGTCACCAGCCAATGCTTGCCAGCTGCATTCGGCGCGGTTGGGATGTCGCCGTACGCTCCCGCCGGCCCGCCGATGATGCTGTAACGGTGCTGACTCGACGGGTTGCTTATCAATCCATCAAGACGTGCGCCTGGAGAGAATGATTCGGCGGTCAATGCTGGAGCACTGAACACGGCGAGCATGAGCATGCTGCAAATTCGGTGATTCATGGCGGTTGCTTTGGCAGCGGTAGCGGCTTGGTGGGGTCATGGGCAATGCTGCGCCGAGTGACTTGCTTGTCAGGTTCACTGGAGCCTTCGTCGGCGGTGCTTACCCACGGTGGCGGGCGGGTGGCGTCCAGCGCAAAACGCACCGGCGGCGGGCGGGTGGCGTCAGCGCTGCCTTCGTTGCCGCTGGTTTCGCTGTGTCTGGGAGGGTTCGAATTTGCATCCGGGGGCACTGGAACCGGCGCCGGTCGTGTCGCATCGCCAACTGCCGGTGGCGGCAGCGTGGTGTCGTCCTTGCGCTCCGCTGCGGCCGCGCTGGGGGACTCGTCGCTGTGTAAACGGGTTTCGCCAGCAAGCTCTCGTGCGCGTTTGGCGAGTTGCTGGCCGGCATTGCCTTCGTCCAACTCAGCAAACAAAGTCAGCGCTTGCTCGGCAGTTTGCACGCGCTTGCTCGGGTCAAGTTCACACAGCGCCAGCACCGCTGCGCACAGCCCAGGCTCGGCCTGCCGCAGTCGCTCTGGCAGTTCCTGCGGTCGCGCCGCGGCACGCCGCAAATCGTTGGTCTTGGCACCGCCGATGTTCTGCTGAGTGCCGGTCATGCATTCGACCAACAGCCGGCCCAGCGAATACAGATCCGAACGCTCACTCGGTGCCGCACCATTCACGTATTCGGGCGCGATAAAACCCGGCGTTCCCGCCAGTCCACC
>JBBQQV010000317.1:0-4255 GCA_038215505.1 Lysobacterales bacterium | reverse complement strand
TGTTCTCTATTCTTGTGGGGGTTTTTTTCCCCCCGCCCCCCCCCCCCGCCGTGCTGGGGGGGGGGGGCTGTGGCGTTTTTTTTATAGCCCTCGGTCCGCCCGGGCGCCCCCCCCCGCTCCCACAAACGCCGAAGAGCGCGCGAGGCAAGTCGGGGCGCTGTCGGTAGTCAGTCAGCGCGGCTGCGCACCGGCCAACAACGCCCCGCTAGCCAATCTCGCCACCTCACGCGCACCCGCCGGCGTCAATCGCGCACAAGACGCTGCCAAGCGCTGACCCGATGGGCCGGCCGACACGGCATGCAACTGCAAAGGGCAGGCACGCCACAGCGGCGGTCCAATTATCCTTGCCACTGCTTGCCTGGGCGAGACCCGCAAGCCAGCGCGCGGAAGCCAATCGGTCCCTGCGGGCATGGCGGCGATCAAATGCTCCCAACGCAGAAAATCCGTCTCCGGCAGCAGACAGAGTTGCCAACAGGGTCCACCTTCGGCATCAAAAAAGAGTAGGGACTCGTGCGGCCCGCTAGAGTCGATGCCGGCGCAATAGGCAGCGCGCAAGGCCAACTCCCAGCCGCTCAATGGATTGTCGTCGACGGCCGGATACAAGCAAAGCACCGGCCCAAGCTGGGCCAGCGCCTGTGGTGTGCAGACCGTGGTCAGGCAGCAGCCGCAATCGCCGCTTTGGTTTGCTTGACGGCGGAACTCGACCGATAGTCCGAGCGACGCTCTCTCGATTGGACGGGTTGCAGTTGACGAGTATCTGGCTGGTCGCATGGCAACCTCCGCTGGGGTTGCCTAAATGATAATGATTATCACCTGCGTTTCAAGCAGCGTGGCGATTTGGTGAAGCGCTGCAGGCTTTCAGCACGCTTACGCAACAAAAGCAGCGGAGCAAGCTCCGCTCACGAAAGCAGGCGCAGGCCGCGGTGCTTCAGCCCGGACTTTTCATGAATTGCGCACGCCCTCGATCGGCGGCTTCGCCGCTACGAGGGGCTTCCGCCCCGATGTCTCCTGACCGCACAAGGAATTCTCTTCAGTCGGCCGTATGGCCCGATACGCCCGCTCCTTCAGAGAATCCCCTGTGCGATCAGTATCCTGCGCGATCATCGTACGCATTCATGAAAAGGCCGGGCTAGCTCACAGAACCAAGCGCTCAAGCAAACGGATCGCGCAGCATGATCGTCGCCACACGATCCGGGCCGGTGGAGACCATGGCCAGCGGGCAACCCGATAGCTCTTCCAGCGCACGCAGATAAGCGCGGGCGGCGGGTGGCAACTTGTCCCATTCGGTGATGCCGGCCGTGGTTTCGGTCCAGCCAGGAAACTCCAGGTAAACCGGCTCGCACTCGTCCCAGCCCTGTGCATCCAACGGCGCGTATTCGCTTTGTTTGCCGTGGTACTTGTAGGCGATACACATCTTCAACGATGGCATGCCGTCGAGAATGTCGAGCTTGGTGATGCAAAGACCGTTGATGCCGTTGATCGCCACCGCGCGTTTCAACGCGACCAGATCGATCCAACCGCAACGTCGCGGCCGGCCGGTGGTGGCACCGAACTCGGCACCGCGCTTACGAATGCCCTCGCCGATTTCGTCGTGCAATTCGGTAGGAAACGGACCGCCACCGACGCGCGTCGCATACGCCTTGGCAATGCCGAGCACGTAGTCGATCGAATCCGCGCCGACGCCGGTGCCGGCCAATGCTCCACCAATGGTGGTGTTGCTGGAGGTGACATACGGATAGGTGCCGTGATCGATGTCGAGCAAGGCGCCTTGCGCGCCCTCGAACAGCACCCGCTTGCCCTGCTTGCGCAGGTCGTGAAGCAGGCCAGCAATGTCGGATTTCATCGGCTCGACGTACTCGCCAAAGGCGAGCGCTTCATCGAATGTCTGTTGGTAGTCGACCGCGGCAACACCCAGGTACTGAGTCAGCACAAAGTTGTGGTAGTCGAGTGCGGAGCGCAGTTTTTCGCCGAGTTCGACGGGGTATTTCAAGTCGGCCACGCGAATGCCGCGGCGGGCGACCTTGTCTTCGTATGCCGGACCAATGCCGCGACCCGTGGTTCCGATGGCTTTGCCACCGGCCTTCTTTTCTCGCGCCTGGTCCAGCACGATGTGGTACGGCATGATCAAGGGCGTCGCCGGGCTGATTTTCAGGCGCGAGCGCACATCGACGCCGGTCGCTTCCAGCTCCTCGATTTCCTTGCGCAACGCCGCCGGGCTCAAGACCACGCCATTGCCGATCAGGCACAACGCATCGGGTCGCAAGATACCCGAAGGAATCAGGTGCAACACGGTCTTCTTGCCGTTGATGACCAAGGTGTGACCCGCATTGTGGCCACCTTGAAAGCGCACCACTGCACCGATTTCCTCGGTCAGCATGTCGACGATTTTGCCTTTTCCTTCGTCGCCCCACTGGGCTCCGAGCACCACTACTGATTGACCCATGACTCATTGCTCCAAGAGAATTTTGTTTTTGGCGAAGACGCTGACACTTTGCACCCTCTCCCGGAGCGAGAGGAGCTTGGAGCGCAGGGCTAATCGTTGCCAATCACCCCAAGCCCAGCGCCACTTCCACCACCCGCTCCACCGTAAATCCGAAATACGGGAACAGGACTTCAGCCGGTGCCGAAGCACCAAAGCTGTCAATGCCGATCACCGCGCCATCCAGCCCCACGTATTTGCACCAGAATCCGCTGACACCCGCTTCTATCGCCACCCGACGGCGGCACGCAGACGGCAGCACCGACTCACGCCATTCTGCCGATTGGCGGTCAAACAGCTCGGTGCAAGGCATCGACACCACTCGCACCTGCTTGCCATGTGCTTGCAACGCATCGGCGGCTTGTGTGGCCAATCCCACTTCCGAGCCGGTCGCGATCAAGATGATCTCAGGTGACCCATTTTCAGCTTCTCGCAGCACGTAGCCACCCTGAGCAATGGCGCGTAACTGCGCTTCGTCGCGCGGTTGATGGGGCAGCGCCTGGCGAGTGAAAACCAGACAACTTGGACCGTTGCGACGCTCGATCGCGGTTTTCCACGCGATCGCCGATTCCACCGCATCACACGGCCGCCAGGTGCAGTTGTTGGGAATAAAGCGCAACGAAGCCAAGTGCTCGATGGGCTGATGGGTGGGACCGTCTTCGCCCAAGCCAATCGAATCATGCGTGTAGACATGGATACTACCCGCAGGAATCAGTGCGCTCATGCGCACGGCGTTGCGGGCGTAGTCACTGAAGACCAGGAAGGTGGCGTCGTAAGGCACCCATCCGCCATGCAGAGCAAGACCGTTACTGATCGCGGTCATGCCGAATTCGCGCACGCCGTAATAGATGTAATTGGCGTCGCTGGCGCCGGAATTGACGTCCTTCGAGCCTTTCCAAAGGGTGAGATTGGAATGCGCCAAATCGGCCGAGCCGCCGATCAGTTCCGGCAGCAGCGGACCAAACGCATCCAGCGCCATTTGTGAGGCTTTGCGGGAGGCGACCACTGGGCCATCGGCCTGCAGTTTCTGCGCATAAGCGAAGGCTTGCTCAGAAAAATTCTCTGGCAACTTGCCCGCCATCCGCCGCTCAAATTCGGCGGCCAAGCTCGGATACTGCCGGCTGTATTCGGCAAATAACCGGTTCCATTGCTCTTCGCGAACGATGCCGCTGTTGCGCGCGCGCCAGCCTTCACGAATGGTCTCGGGAATTTCAAACGGAGCGTGTGGCCAATTCAAGGCCGTGCGGGTGCCGGCCACTTCGTCCTTGCCCAACGGAGCACCATGCGCGGACTCTTTGCCGGCCTTGGTTGGCGCACCAAAACCAATCGTCGTCCGGCAGCAAATCAGCGTCGGTCGCTCGTCTTCGGCTTGCGCGGTGCGAATCGCCTGTTGGATTTCATCCGGATCGTGGCCATCCACATTCTTGATGACCTGCCAGCCATAGGCCTCGAAGCGCTGCGGCGTGTTGTCGCCAAACCAGCCAGACACATCGCCATCGATGGAAATGTGGTTGTCGTCCCAGAAGGCGATCAATTTGCCGAGGCCGAAGCTGCCGGCCAACGAGCAGACCTCGTGCGAGATGCCTTCCATCAAACAGCCGTCGCCGAGGAAGACCCAAGTGTGATGATCGACGATGGCAAATTCGGGACGATTAAAACGCGCCGCCAGTACTTTTTCAGCCAGCGCGAAGCCGACCGCATTCGCCAAGCCCTGACCCAGCGGTCCGGTGGTGGTTTCGACGCCAGGTGTTTCGGCGGCTTCGGGATGACCGGCGG
>JBBQQV010000316.1:0-4259 GCA_038215505.1 Lysobacterales bacterium | reverse complement strand
CCAGTGAAGCCTTCGATGTGCTCGCGTTGCAGGACGTCCAAGTGGTGCTCTCAGACCAACGCATGCCTGGCCTGAGCGGAAGTGAATTCCTGAGTCAGGTCAAAGAGATGTACCCCGACACGGTGCGCATGGTACTGAGCGGTTACACCGACCTGACCGCAGTCACCGACGCCATCAATCGCGGCGCCATCTACAAGTTCCTGACCAAGCCTTGGGACGACGATGACCTTCGCGCTCAGGTTATCCAGGCCTTTCGTCGGCACGATGACCAGCTCAGCGAATCGAGTGGCGGGGGCAGGCAGATGCGTCCCGCGGCTGCTGGCCGCGTCACCAATCCATAGGATTTCCAGCTCAAACGGGCGGCTTGAGCGACCACGCCGCCACGTTACGGTTCTTCGTCCAGATCAAGATCAATCGAGCCGTCGGAGCGACGTTTGACTTGGGTTAGTCCAGGGAACTGTTCTTCCAACCGCTTCAACTCGACCTCGTGCTTCGACAACAGACCTTCCTGCACGCGAACCAGATCTGCCAGCTCGCGGTTGTCGAGGATCAGCCGGCGATATTCCAGTGCCTGACGCATAGCGGTTTCCAGCTCGTAGTCGTCCCACGGCTTTTGCACAAAGCGGAAAATCTGCACCTTGTTGATTGCCGAGATGACCGCCTGCAAATCGGCGTAGCCGCTCAGCATGATGCGGGCGATGTCTGGTTGCATCTCGACCAAACGTGAAAGAAACTCAACCCCGTCCATCTCCGGCATGCGGTAGTCGCTGATCACCAGGTCAAATGCACAGTCCCGAGCACGGTTCAACGCTTCCGCTGCAGAGGTGAAAGTCTCCAGCGTATGGGGCTCCCCTTGGTTACCGCGAGCCATACCATGGATGGCGCGGCGAAGGCTGCTCAGAATGTTTGCCTCGTCATCGACTAACAGTAATTTTGCCATGCCACTTCCCCTTGTGATTTGTGCCGGGTGATTTGCGCCGGAGCCCGGTCAGACTGAACTCAAGCGGCGATGCTTGCTGGCTGTCGCAGCGGCAGAAAAACACTGAAGGTTGTTCCAAGTCCAGGTTCGCTGGAAACTTCTATGCGGCCATGATGTTTGTTGACGATGCCGTAGGACAGTGCGAGCCCCAATCCGGTGCCGCTGCCGACCGGTTTGGTGGTGAAAAATGGATCGAATATGCGCGCCAGATTCTCTTTCGGGATACCGACCCCGTCGTCTGCAACCGACACGCATATCTCGCTGATTCCCGCGCTGGTGCGTATCGCGATCTGACCGTGCTCTTTGATCGCGTGTCCGGCGTTGATCAGCAGGTTCAGAAACACCTGGTTGAGTTGTGAAGGAATGCACTCGATCAATGGCAATTCGGCGAACGAGAGCACGATCTCGGCTTTGTACTTGAGCTCGCTGCGCACAATATTGAGCGTGCTCTCGATGCAACGTCGAACGTCGGCCAGCGCCCACTCTCCGGAATCGTCACGACCGTCCCGCGAAAAGTCGCGCAAGTCGAGAACGATCTTTTTGACTCGCTCAATACCTTCGCGCGATTCACCCAACAAATGAGGTAAGTCCTGCACCAGAAAGTCATAGTCGATTTGCTGCTTGATCAGCTCGACCGGCGCTGACAATGACTGCAACTCTGCTGGCAGAGCAAGCCACAGTCGCTCACACAGTCGCTCATAAGTATCAATCATCGAAAATACGCCGCGCACATAGGTCGTCAGCGTGCCGAGGTTTGAGTGCACATATCCAATCGGATTATTGATCTCGTGCGCGACGCCAGCGGCGAGCTGGCCGATGGATGCCATCTTCTCTGCCTGCAGGAGTTGCGTTTGCGTCTGCTTAAGGCGTGAATACGCTTCCACAAGTTCAATATTGCGGTCCTGCAGCGTCTGCTCGCGCCTCCACTCGCGGCTCACGTCGCGCGCGTGGAAGCTCAGGCCAGCGCAATTGCCCGTGCCATCACTCAACACCTGCATTTCGAGTGCGACGACGGCGACCGCTTCGCCGGTCGCATCGTCTAGGCTGCCGAGCATGTATTCGGACGACTGCCGCCCGCATTCGCGAAGCTGGTTGAGGTTGTCGTCGTTGAACACGACTTCTTCGATGCTACCTACCAGGCGTGCACGCGACCACACGCGAGCCTCCATCGCTTTGGCCACCGAGTTTCGATACAGCGGTGCGCCGTCTGGCTCGCAAACCCAAACCCCGTCTTGCAGCGCGTCGAGCGCGGCAAGACTTAGACTTTCGGGTGACCACAAATCCTTGGACTTGTCGATCTCATTAGACACGCTCATGGCTGTCCCGCTGGTCGGTGGCTAACGTCTGCGGCCTGGGGTCGCTGGTCCGGTTTCAATGTGCTCGCGGGCCATCGCGGCAGCTATAGCATAGATGCCGCCCTCTCGACGGTGCGCCAGTCGAAGGCAAAGGCTATCAGCCTGGCGGACTTAGGTCATCCGGGCTACAAACCCGCCTGCACGGTCGCCAAGTCCAACGAGACCGTCGGCCGTTCCTTGGCCGATAGAGGAACTATTGGCCTTCAAATCGTCCAAAAACTTTCCTCCCGAAGTCGATTTTCGCCGTGACCACCTAGGCTCGACAGGCTGCCAGACCGAGCCGCAGTGGAAGCGCTGTTCGACTCGGGTTGTACGCCTCGCAGGATCGTGCCGGCCTCATCCGGCGCGCTGCAGTCCGCCGAGCTTGCAACGTCTCGCCTCCCTTAACGGAAGCTGTTTCCAGCCAAAGTTGTGTGCGCTATTACACCGAAGGTGCTTGAGCAGTTCCGCCACCATCTATACACATCGGCGCGTTGAGCGCGCCGGAATTCGCCACCACTATCTGGACTGCTCTCATGCCCACTCGTGCTTGCCTCGCTCTATCGATCGCCTTGCTTGCAATTGCAACCACACCTGCTGCGGCTTTTACCCCTGAGAGCGGTGTCTGGTGGAACCCGGCCGAGCCAGGGACAGGCCTGCAGATGGAAATCCAGGACAATTTCATGGCGCTGTCCGGGTATGTGTTCAACAACGATGGCACGCCAGTCTGGGTCACCGCGCAGGGCTTGCTGCAAGCGGGTGGAACACGTTTCATCAGCAGTGACAACCGCAACGACGGCACTTGGTTGAATACATTCAGAGGCGGCCAGTGCATCGGCTGTGTTTACACCGGCGGACCCATTGCCGAGCTGGGTTCCAAGGGCCCGGTCGTGGTGACTTTCGACCCCAATAATCCGACCATTGCAGTGCTAAATTGGGGTGGCCGCAACATTCTGATCGAGCGTTTCCAGTTCTATCTCGGTCGGCCGGGTGACAACGTCTTTGTGCACACTTCGAAAATGCTGGGTGAATGGAACGCGATGCTTGACCTGAGCAACGCGACGACGCCAGCGGCGACGAACTTTGTGGGCGACGTGCTGGTGTTTGACAAGTTCAATCCCGCCATCGCGCCGCAACGAGCCACGTTTGAGGGTTGTCGCCCGGTCGACGCAGTTACCACCCATTGCACAACAACGGCGGCTGCCCAGAACGATGTCGCCGGCTCTTTCGATGTCGAAAGTCGGCGACATGTGTTCGTAGTCACCGAGACCCGTGACTCCGCCGGTGATCCGCTGACCTGCCTGTTGTACGACGTTCGTGTGGACACCAATCAGTTCGAGGGTGGCTTGGACGGCGACTTGCAAAGTAGCAACGACGGTGGCGTGATTCCGTATCCTTGTGGCACCGGCAACGTCTTTGTGCTGCCGGCCTATCCCGTGCGTGGATTTCGCAGCGCCAGTCGCACTCAGGTCGAAGACAGCGGCAGCGCCCAACCGCGCAGTAGCGCTGCCATCGACTTCGCGATGGAGGTGCTCAAACTCGAAGTGCCGGCTGCGACTACTGGACACACTGGCTTGGCGACGGATGCGGTCAGCGTGCAGGTGCGGCGGAACGCGCTGATCACTCGTTTGGAGCAACAGTTGCGGGCACCGACGTCGGCTGCGAACTAGCCCGGCGTTTTCATGAGTGCGCGCGATCACCAAGCGCGATTCGTGAAAAGTCGGGGCCAGCTATGTGTGGCCAGCGGCGGCTGCCCGCATTGCAGCCCGCTGCGCCCGCCGCTTCTGCAGTCCATCCCAGCCAATGGCAAAGATCAAGCCGGTACTCAGCCCGACCTGCGCCATCGCCAGTGCGATCACCGAGCGATCTGTCCACAGTTCCATGATGCCGTGACAGAAGTGCAGCAGGCCAATTACGCCGCCCCAGAACAGCGCGCTGGGACGGCG
>JBBQQV010000315.1:0-4260 GCA_038215505.1 Lysobacterales bacterium | reverse complement strand
ATGAATTGAACGGCGTGGAAACGGTTCGCCGCATCATTCATGGGGTCGATCCTGCGCAGCTCAGCGGCACCTTGATCGGCGTTCCCATCGTCAACCTGTTCGGCTTCAGCAGTGGCACGCGCTATCTACCGGATCGGCGCGACTTGAATCGTTACTTTCCGGGCACCCGCGTCGGCAGCATCGCTTCCCGCATCGCGCAAAGCTTTTTTACGGGTGTGGTCAGAAAGTGCGAGGCCTTGGTCGACTTCCATACCGGCTCGTTTGATCGCAGCAACTTGCCGCAGGTGCGTGCCGACTTGCGCAATCCTGAAGTGCTCGCATTTGCGGCCAAGTTTGGGGCCACACCGGTGCTGCACAGCGCGGGTGCCACCGGCATGCTGCGCTCGGCGGCGAGTCGCGTAGGTATCCCGTCGGTGACGTTTGAATCCGGCGCACCGGGGTTGTTGCAGATCCCCGAAATCGAGGCCAGCGTGCGCTCGATCGAAGTACTGTTGTACGAGCTCGATATGACCTCACAGGCACCCGCCCGCAGTGAGCCGCAGGCGGTGTTCTACGATTCGCGCTGGGTGCGTGCCAACAGCGGCGGCATGCTGATCAGCCATGTTGTGCTCGGCGAGCGCGTCGAAGTGGCGCAATCGATGGGCGTGGTGGTGGACCCTATCAACAACATCGAGCGGGTAATCTATTCGCCCATCAATGGCCGGGTGATCGGTATGGCGCGCAATCAGGTGGTATTGCCAGGATTCGCGGCGTATCACGTCGGTGAAGAAAAATCGGCCACGGCGGCGGCGCAGGATGCGGTGTCACAAAACTCCGAGGGCGCCATCGAAGAGGAATACAGCGACGAGCAAGCGCCAGAGCGTGAGCCGGCGGATGCGCGCGGTCGCGATCGCGAGTGACTGCGTGGCCGCAACTGGCCAAGGTTACGGGTTGCTGCTAGCGGTATTTGTCGCCGTCCCGCAGTTTGCATCGAGTCAGCCTTTAGACGCGCCACTGGCAGCCGAAATGGTCACTCAACACGTCATCGTCATCGCTCATCGAGGCGCCAGTGGCGAGCGTCCCGAACACACCTTGGCTGCCTATCGACTCGCCATTGAACAAGGTGCCGATTTCATCGAGCCCGACCTCGTGCCTACTCGCGATGGCGTGCTGATCGCGCGCCATGAAAACGAGTTGTCCGGCAGCACCGATGTTGCCGTTCACCCAGAGTTTGCAGATAGGAAGACCAGCAAACGCATCGATGGCAACCATGTCAGCGGGTGGTTTAGCGAAGACTTCAGCTTGGCTGAAATCAAAACTCTGCGCGCGCGCGAACGCATTCCACAACTGCGTCCGCAGAACATCCAATACGATGGTCGAGAGACCGTTCCAACATTGGCTGAGATACTTGCATTGGTCCGCGCATTCGAGGCGCGTGGGCGCATCGTTGGCATCTATCCGGAAACCAAACATCCGACCTGGTTTGCTTCCGAAGGCAAGCATATCGATGGGCAACCGATCAGACGCTGCTTGGGGCAGATGCTCGTCGAGCAGCTGGTTGCGGCGAGCTTTACTGACTCAAGGCGGGTGTTTATCCAGAGTTTTGAAGTGGCCAATTTGTTGCAGCTCGGCCAAGAGATTTTGCCGGCGGCGGGATTGCAACTGCCGCTGGTGTTGCTGTTCGGAGATATTGAATCGAAGTCAGCCAGCCGCGCATTCGCGCAACCCTATGATGTGCAGTTCGCTGTCGCTCAAGGTGAAGATTTAGATGCAAGTTACCGCGGTCTGGCAGCCGCCATTGGCAAACCCATCGATGCTGAACTCAAATACGCCGACCTTACCAAGCCTGCGGCACTCGGTTGGCTCAAAGCCAACGGTATTGCCGGCATCGGTCCGTGGAAAGACAACGTGCTGATGCGCGAGCCCATCGATCCCGTGCCGGATGATCCGAATCTTCCCAGGCAACGCCTCACCGGTGACATTCATCCCGTCATCGCGAACGCGCGCGCCGCTGGCTTGCTGGTGCATCCCTACACCCTGCGCGCGGAGCCCACTTTTCTGGTTGCAGATCAGAGCGGTGCAACCCTGAGCATGGAGCAAGAGCTGCGCCGCTTGCTTGACGCCGGTGTCAGCGGATTTTTTACCGACCATCCCGCGCGCGGCGTTTCCACCCGCGATTCCAAATAGATCTACAACGGCGACCGACCGCAAGCTCGCCGCAGAACTGCAATTCGACCCCAGCGGTTGTGGGAGCGGCGGACGCCGCGAGTGGACTGGCCTCGCGGCGTCGAAATCCTGGCTTGCCCCGGCGGTCCCACAAACCAGCGCTCGATACAGAGCCGGGTTTTATCCCCGCCAGAAACCGCTGTAACGTAGAAATCCCTTTCGGTTTTTGCGTCCTTCATGTGATGCTCGCGCGCACCTTTCGCGCGCTGGATAACCGCCCACATGAGTTCACCCCGATCCGTACAACCCGCCGCCACTGGGCTCGAAGGTGAGGCGGCTTTGGTCCGAGCGGTGGGTGGCGTGGCGCTGACGGCGGCGATCATCAACATCATTGTCGGCGCTGGTATCTTCATGCTGCCGGCCTTGCTGATGACCCGCATGGGCCCGTCCGCGCCCATCGCATTTGTTGCCGGTGCGCTGGCCATCATCCCCATTGCGCTGTGTTTTGCAGCCATTGGCAGCCGGGCGGGCGCAACCGGCGGTCCGTACACCTACGTCACCGTGGCGTTCGGGCCGTTCCCGGGTTTCATCGCTGGCGCGCTGATGTGGATTTGCAATGCGGCTTCCAGCGGCGGTGTTGCAGCGGCCTTGACCTCGCAGGTTGCCAAGGCATTTCCGATGTTCGCCGAGAGCGGCCCTCGCGCCATGCTGCTGGTGGGCGTGTACACGGTGTTGATTGCGCTCAATGCATTTGGCGTCAAGTTGGGTGCACGCGCGATATCGGTGTTGGCCACGCTCAAGTTGACGCCGTTGTTTTTGCTGGTCGCAATCGGCTTGTTCTTCGTCGATTGGAACCAGATAAGTTGGTTCGATGTGCCTTCGCTTGGCATGCTCGGCACTTCGATGGTGCTGGTCATGTTTGCCTATTCGGGCATGGAAACCGCGTTGATTCCCTCTGGCGAATTACGCGACTCAGCGCACAGTGTGCCGCGCGCGACGATGGCGGCGATCCTGCTTGTGGTTCTGCTGTATGTCGGCATCCAGGTCGTTTGCCAAGGTCTGCTGGGTCCGCAACTCGCCGCCAGCAACGCGCCAATTGCCGAGGCCGCGGCGACACTATGGTCGCCGGGATTGATCGCCTTGCTGATCACCGCCGGTGTGTCGATGGCGGGCTTTTTGATGGGCAACCTGTTGGCATCTTCGCGTTTGCTTTTCGCGCTCGGCCGCGATGGATTTTTGCCACGCGCCTTTGGTCGCGTTAGCGCTACCCATCGGGTGCCGCTGCTTGCCATTGTCTGCCACGGCGTAGTGGGTTGCGCGTTGGCGATGGCTGGCAACTTTGAAACCTTGGCCCTGATTTCCGGTGGCGCGAATTGTTTGATCTACCTCGCTGTCAGCATCGCCGCATGGCATGCGCAGCGCCTCAATCTGCGCGAACGCGGCGAGCCATTTGTTATGCCAGCAGGTGCCTTGATCCCGCTCATCGCCAGCTTGGCAATGATCGCGATCCTCGCGACCCTGACCGCTGCCGAGTGGAGCGCAATTGCGGTCGCCTTGGCGGCGTTGGTTGCGCTGTATGGGGTGCTGCATCTGCTGCGCGGTCGCCGCTAGTCGCCATCCAATTCGCGTCCAATGGCACCTGAATTCAGATAGCCTTAGCGCGAAGGCTTTTGTTCGGGTTCTGCATTGGCCTGCGTAATTTCTGGAGGCGCTGCGCGCTTGCGAGCTAAATCCTGGAAGTTTTGCGGTGGTCGGCGCATTTCTCTCGGCGCATTTCTCTCGGCGCATTTTCTTGGCGCTTTCGATGCTGGCGCAAACACTTCTTCCTCTGCTTGTTCGCTAACGGCTCGATAGCTCGCATGCTGATAGCGAGCCCACAAGCCAAAGCCACCGCCGTGGTCTTCGCAAGTTAGGGCAAACGTCGGAAACAGTGGTCCGATGAGTAACAGACTTCGATGCAAGTTCACCAAGGATCTTCCTCCATCACTTCAAGTGATTCCAACTCCATGACGTAGGCGGCGGTGACTGCGGCGTTCTCGCTCACCTCTGTACGCAAGGTGCCGATGGCCCAGTAAGGAGACCAATAATCGCCTCCCATCATCAATGGTTGCTTGG
>JBBQQV010000314.1:0-4284 GCA_038215505.1 Lysobacterales bacterium | reverse complement strand
GTATCTCGCCCTGCTCTGGGGGCCCTACGGCGAGAAAACCCGAACCCGGCCCGATTTCACCGAGTTCGCCCGCAAGATCGGCTTCACCGCCGTCTGGGACACTTACGGCGCGCCGGATCTGTGCCGAAAGACGGCCGATGGTGGCTACCTGTGCGAGTAGCGCTGATGCTGGACTATCGGACGGCGCGATAGCTTGCGCTGGATGGTGGAAGCAACGACGCAGCGATTCGCGGGTACTCACCCAGCACATCGCCCGTGGCAACCCACTCCTTGAACGGAATAAGTGAACCTGACCCCCGCCCTTGGTGCGACTGTACGGTACTATTCCGTACACGGAGAATCACTATGAGCATTGCTGCTGCCCGCCTCGACCTACGACTAGACCCTGCGGACAAAGCACGCATTGCGCGCGCCGCCGACCTGCGGGGAGTGCCGCTGTCCGCGTTCGTGCGTGACGCGGTGCTGCGTGAAGCTGAGAGCGTGATGGCGGCCGAACTGACCGCCATCCTGTCCATAGAGGAATCTCGGCGTTTCCTCAAGGCGCTGGATGCACCCTTCCAGCCCAATGCCAAACTGCAAAAGGCCCTCGCCCGCGTCGCAAAAGCCTGATTCGTGCGCGTAGTTGAGCCACTGAATGTCAGGCGCCATGGTCGCAACGAGTTCGCGTGTGGCGAGCCTTCTCTCGACGCCTATCTGCGTCAGCAAGCTGTCCAACAGCACCGGGACGGCGTCAGCACGACGCACGTCCTGGTCGAAGATGCTGATCCGTCGCGCATCCTGGGCTTCTACAGCCTGTCAGCCGTCCAGCTTTTGCTGACCGACTTGCAAGAGGCGGATCGCAAGCGCCTGCCCAACTACCCGCTGCCGGCCGTCCGTATGGGGCGGCTGGCGGTTGCAACGGTTGAGCAAAGCAAGGGGAATGGCGATGTGTTGCTGGCACATGCCGTAGCGCGCTGTTTGGCGCTGCGCGAGCAACTTGGCGTGCGGGTGCTGCTGGTGAATGCACTGCACGAGAAGGCGGCCCGTTTCTATCGCGCCTACGGCTTCCGCGATGCCACAGCGAATTCGTACTCGCTGTATTTGCCGCTGGGGAAGCTGGATATTCCGCCCAAGACAAGCCACTGTTCCGGCGCATGTGACGCCACCGTTCCGGTCCATGTGACGCCAATAACGAGTCGCCGGTTTTCGGTGGGAAATGCAGTCTAGATCGCGGCTTCGGATTTGTCGCTGTTGGTCGCCGCGGCGCGCTGGTTTCGTTTGCGCATGGACTCGCCGGTGAGCTCGATCAGTTCGGCGTTGTGCACCAGTCGGTCGAGGATGGCGTCGGCCAGGGTCGGGTCCTGGAACTGGCCGTGCCAGAGCTTGATCGGCAGTTGGCTGGTAACCAGTACGCTGCCGCGCTGATAGCGATCTTCGAGCAGTTCGAGCAGCAGCGGCTGCTGGTTTTGAGTCATCGGCACGAGACCAAAATCGTCGAGGATCAGCAGGTCGATGCGACCGAGCGATTTCAACCAGTGGCTGATGCGACCCTGTGCCTGCAGCAGCGCCAGCTCCTCGCCGAGGCGCGGCAGACGCAGGTAGCGTACCGACTGCTTGGCGTCGATCGCGGCCTTGGCGAGGGCGCAGGCGAGATAGCTTTTGCCGATGCCGGTCGGTCCGATCAGCAGCAGATGCTGGTGTTGCTTGAGCCAGTTCAGGCTGAGCATCTGTTGCCAACGCGACTTGCCGAGACCGCGCGCGCTGCGCAGGTCGACATCCGCCGGGTGTGCGCGTTGACTGAGCTTGGCGAGCTTCATGCGGCGGCCCTGCGCGAGGCTGTCGCGGTGCAGGCATTCGGCTTCCAGCACAACGGCGAGCGTGTCGATGACGTCATCGCTGAGCGGCAGGCGAGCGAGGGCATCGGCAGCGCCGCGCAGGCCGAGACGGATGAGCTGCTGTTGGATCGGCTCATGCAGCATGGTTGATCTCCTGCGCGCTGGCGTTGGCGTCGTAGTAGTCGCCGCCGCGCACGTGTTCGTGCGTCGTGGGAGGCAAAGGCAAGGGCAGTTGGTTCTGTGCCGTAAGCAGCAGCCGACGCACACTCTCGTAGCCGATTGAGTCGAGCTCAAGCGCGCGTGCACAGGCCGATTCGAGTGCGGTCGCGCAGTGGTCACGCACCAGTCCGAGAATGCCCTGCGCGCTGCGTATCGCCTGCTCCGGATGGCGGCGCTTGGCGAACAGTGCGTCAAGTAAGTTCGACGTGTTCGGGCCGATGCGTGCGGCGCGCTGCATGAGCTTGGGATCACGGTAGGCGCGGTGGTGCGCCGGCATGTGCGCCGGGTCGGTGACGAAGCGCTGCGAGGCCGGCATCCGCCGGTGCAGGGCGATGCGTTGATCGCGCAGCAGCACCTCGACATGCGCCAGGGTCAGTCGCACTTCCACGTGGTTGCCGACGTGCTGGTACGGCACGCTGTAGTACTGCCGCTGCACATCGACGTGGTAGTCGCGTGCGATCTTCCGGCTGAGGTAGGTGGCGATCTCGAAGCGACTGCTCGGCAAGGGCAGCAGGTGCGCGCGCTCCTCGATCAGCACGCTGTGACGCGAGCCGACGCGCTTCTGGAACGGCGCCTCATTGACCCGGACAAGCGCTTCGGCAAGCCACGCGTTGAGCGCATCCAGCGAGGCGAACACGCGGTCACGAGCGGCGGCAAGAATGCGCATTTCGATCACCTTGACGGCGCCCTCGACAGCGCCCTTGTCCTTGGGCTTACGCACCCGCGCCGGAATGATGCTGATGCCGTAGTGGCGAGCGAAATCGGTGTACACCGGCGTCAGCGTCGGCTCGTAGCGATTGGGCTTGGCGACCAGCGCCTTGGGGTTATCGGGCACGCCGATCTTGGGCACACCGCCAAAGGCCACAAAGGCGCGGTGCTGGCCATCAAGCCAACTAGCCGCCGTCTGATCAGCGTAGGCGTAGGCGAAGATCGCGTTCGAGTAGCCGAGTGCGGCGGCAAAGATCTGCGCCTCGTGCGCGGCGTCGCCGTCGCGGTAGCGCAGCGTCACGCCGGCGAAGTCGAAGTACGCCCACTCGCCGGGAACATGGTGATGACGGTAGGCCAGATCACGATCGCCCAGAAAGGCCGCCAACTCGTCGCAGAACACGCTGTAGCCGATGCCGTCGGGGTGCAGGTCGCGGTACTCGCTCCACAGCAGACGCCGGGTCACGCCCTTGCGCGAAAGCTCCTTGGCGACCGCGGCGTAAACCGGACGAACGCAGGCCTTGGCGGCGCCTTGATGCGCCGGCCGCAGGTACAGCGTGCGCTCCAGCTCCTCGTCGCTGACCTCGTCACCGATCGGCCACGTCAGGCCCGCCTCGGCAAACCGTTTGAAGACCCGCTCAACAGTGGAGCGCGCCACGCTCAGGCAGCGCGCGATAAGCCGCTGGCTGAGTCCATCCTCGAAGTGCAACCGCAAAAGTTCACGGATCTGTCGCATGGGAATCCTCGCTTGAGTCATGGGGGTCTCGCGGTCAAAAGACCGCGAGGATGCCCCACCTCAACCGACTTCCCGAACTGGCTTCACATGGTCCGGAACGCTGGCTTCACATGCGCCGGAACCGTGGCTTCACATGGTCCGGAATGGTGGCTTCTCATGAGCCGGAATATCCAGAAGCCATAACCCATCTCGAAAGGGAGGAGCCCGGCAGCCCGTCGCGGCGAAATGGTGAGTCCGTTTGTTTGACCCCACTTTTAGCGGACTGGGTCATGGGTGATATCGTACGCCAGTAAAACAATGATGGAGCCAGAAAATGTCCTGTACTGCGACGCTGCGCCAATCGGGTGGGTCGATCATTCTTTCGATTCCGAAGAGCATCGCCAAAACCTTGGCGGTGAACGCTGGGTCAGTTGTCGAGCTCACCGTTGACGGCCGCACGCTGTCGGTGACACCGGCCAAGCGGTCGCTTGCGGACAGGTTGGCGGTCAGCCCGAAGTCGCCAGCGACTTGGGTTCGCGATGATGACTCCCTGCAAGACGATGCCGTCGGCCGCGAGCTACTGTGAGTCGCAAGCTGCCGGGGCGCGGCGACATCCTGCAACTCAGCCTCGACCCGGTGCAGGGTCGCGAGATTCGTGGGTCCAGACCGGTGCTGGTGCTATCCGCCGACGCCTTCAATCAGGCATCCGGGTTACTGCTTGTTGCTCCCATTTCCCAGGGTGGCACAGCCTCACGTGAGGCCGGCTTCAGCGTCGCACTGATGGGGTCCGGTACGCGCACGCAGGGCATGGTTCTTTGCGATCGAACCCGC
>JBBQQV010000313.1:0-4299 GCA_038215505.1 Lysobacterales bacterium | reverse complement strand
ACCCTGCGACGCTCTTCGAGGGCATCCCCATCGTCAACGCCGCGCATGCTGTCGCCTCGATCAAGCACAGACCCCAATGACCAAGTCCCGCCGGTGAGGGGCTTCGGTTCACCTGCTGGCGACCTGATGTGGCGGGCGAAGCACCACCCCAAATCGATCCGCTCTACCGCGTTGATGTGGGTGTCCAAGCTTCGGTCCAAGCTTCGGATGTGGGTGTCCAAGCTTCGCCCAAGCTTCGCGCAAGCTTCGCCGGTGTCCAAGCTTCGCCGTCCAAGCTTCGCTCCGGCAAGCTTTGTTCCTCTATGGAGCGGCCCACGCCTCGCGTTGGCCGCGGATTTGTTTGGCGCGCGCCAAATGCTGTTTGGCTTCCGCCAAGCGTCCGCCGCTCAATGACGCTTGCGCTGCCCGCGAATACTCCTGTTCCAACGCATCCAGCAAGGCCGAACCCTCCGCCCGCAGCCGCTCGGCGGCACGGCCATAGGCAGCGAGGGCATCGTCCAGCCGACCTTCATCAAAGGCTAGCTCGCCCTGTTTGGCCAGGCTCAGTGCAGCACTCAAGCCAGTCTGCACATCGCGCTTTTCTTGCTCGCCCAGCTTCTGAAAGAGCGCAGCCGCACCCAAGTAGCGCTCGCGCGCGGCAATCACCGCGCTGGCGACAACTGTCGACGGGGCGGCCTGCGGCGCGGGCTCAGTGACGCCGGGCTCAGTGACAGCACCCGGTTCGGACATTCCCTGCCAATACGCGCCGCCTGCCAAGGCTGCCGTGACGGCAACTAGCCCCAACCAAAGGCCGAAGCGCGATGACTTCGCCGGCACCTTGCGCGACGCAGCAGCATCCGCCTGCGCGCGCGGCGGCTTGGGCTTTTGCGCGATCGGAACCGGCTGCGGGCTGGTGTGCGCTTGCAGAAACTCGCCCTGCGCGCTGCGCACTTCTACCTTCTGCATCGTGTCCAAGCTAAACCCCAGCGCCCGCAGCTGGCTGGACCAGGCCATCGATGTGCCAGAAAAGCCCACTTGATGGCGCAAGGTCTCGCTGCTGAGAAAAGTACCGCGCAAGGCGTCAATAAACAGCGCGGCGCTGGGATAGCGCCACTCTGATTTTTTCGCCAGCAGTTGCTCCAGTACCGGCTGCAGCACCAACAGCGGTTCCGGCAGCTGCGGCACCTCGGCAAACAAGTGCTGACTGGCGACTTCCTGGATGCTGCCGCCGGGAAACGGCAAGCTGCCGGTCAACAGCTCATAAAACATGATGCCGAGCGCGTACAGATCGCTGCTGCCGGTGAGCGGCTTGCCGGTGATTTGCTCCGGGCTCATGTAGGTCGGCGTACCGATGATGCCGCCATCGCGCCCATAGATAGTGCTGCGATCCAACATCCGTACCGCGCCGAAATCGGTCAACACCGGCGTGGTTTCATCGCGCAACATCACGTTGGCAGGCTTCAAGTCGCGATGGATGACGTTCTGTTTATGGGCGGTCTCCAAAGCGCCAGCAATCTGCGCCACCAAGCCCAGTGCCTCGGCAACCTTGATCGGACCCCTCTGCATACGCTCTTGCAGGGTGCCGCCCGATAAGTGCTCCATGATGATGAAGGCGACATCGCCCACGCGATTGTTGTCGTAAATCTTGACGATATTGGCGTGGTCGAAGCTCGCCAACACCTGCCCCTCGCGAAGGAACAGGGTTTCGGCATCCTGATCACTCAGCGCCGAGGGTTTCAACACTTTAATCGCTGCCTTGCGGCCATTGCGTTGGTGCTCGGCTAGCCAGACTTCGGCCATGGCACCTTCACCCAATCGCCGCAGCAACGTGTAATTCGGAATCTCGATAGTCACGTTGCACGCCTACAAACGCAGTGGGGCGAATGTAGCTGGGAAAACCGGCCAGCCGCAAGGCAAATGCGGCGGTACCTTCTGCGCTGATGGCGTCCTACCGAGGCTCAGCACCCGCTGGTCCCATCACGCCGCTCGTCGGGTTGAACATCAGCGACAACTCGCGCGCACGCACCGCGCCCTGTTGGCCATTGACCTCTCGAAACACCAGCACCGGTCGATCCGCTGCGGCAACAATCCGCCGCAGTAACGCGCGCAACGTGCAGGCAAACCCGGCGACATGCCGAAACCCCGCGCGGTCCGGGCCCTTTGCTAGGCCGAACCGATGTTGCAGCCACAAGGCATCTAACCCGTACGCCTCGTAGTGGGTCCCGACTTGCAGCAGCAGCCGCGCTCGTGGCCACAGCCGACGCAAGCCCCACCACTGCGCCGCCAAACTTGCATGCGGACCCGGCGCGCTAAATCGTCGTATTAAGTGACCACGCCGGCTGCGCTGCATAAGCAAACCTAGCCAAGGATGACGCGACTTGATTGCAGTCTGCAATCGCTGGCAATTGGCATGACCCATCAGACCTGCGTAGCTGGCACAAACCGCCGCCAAGCGTTCTGCTTGGCCGGGGCGCAAATGCAGCACGCGGCCTGCGTGGGCTTGCGGCACGACCTGCTTTGCGTTCACCGCCAGCACCGCCCGGAAGCGCCGCACCGTGCGCCGACGCAGGTACCGATGATGGCAATGCACGATGTAGCCAAACGCATCAATGCCGCTGGCCACGCGGCCCAGCGAGCGAGAGCGATGATTGAGTTCCAGCTGCAAGCGCCGGCGCAGAAACTCTGCGATCTGTTGCTCAGCTTCAAGCAACCGAGCGGGGTCATGATCGAGCAACAACAAGTCATCGACATAGCGCAGGTAGCGCGGGATCTTCAGCGTATGTTTGACCCATTGATCGAGTTGATCGAGGTAGACATTGGCGAAGAACTGACTGGTGTAATTGCCTATCGGCAAGCCAGTGCGGTTGCCGGTGTAAAACAGCGACTTGTGCGCCGGCACCGCTTGCAAACCGCGGCCGCGCTGCATCGCGTCCACACTCGGATCGCGCATCACGATGCACTCAGCCAGCCATGCCAGCTCGGCGGCCCACGGCAAGCCCTGTTTGCGCAGCGCCGTCAAGACCATGTCCAGCAAAATCCGCTTATCAATGCTGACAAAAAACGAGCGGATATCGAGGTGCAGATAGAACGCCGGCCGACTGCCGTTTGAACTCACCTCACGGATAAACTGCTGGGTGCGCTCAACGGCCGCCAGCGTGCCCTTACCCACGCGGCAGGCATAGCTGTCGTGGATAAAGCGGCGCTCCCAATAGGGCGCAATTTGCCGGATCAGCAGGTGATGGACGACGCGGTCGCGAAACGCGGCCGCGAAAATCTCGCGGCGCTTGGGTTGATTGGAAACAAAGCAGACAGACGGTGCCGGTTGGTAGCTTTGATCCTGCAATGCCGTTGACAACTCCAATAGGTTGCGTTCAAGCGCTGACTCAAACGCCCAGCGTGCAAGGGCATTGCCCTTGCCACGTCGACAATCCAGCCACGCCTGGTGCAGGCTTGCGAAGTCAAACGGCGTGACCATGCTCAGGAACGCCGTACACACAACGCCCGTTTGTTGTTGGCGTTGCCGACGGTGTTCGCGTTCCGATTGCCATTGTTCAAGTTCACGTTCCAAGCCTCGGAGGCACCTTGTCCACGCACTTATCCGGCGTGCACACCGGCCACCGGGTGGCGATCCGTTCCGGTACGCCACCCTGTATCAACATGCCCGTCTTTCCCAATGAACCCACGGGCGGCGTGGACGCAGCATGGTGAAATCGGCGCGGGCGTGATCGCTAGCTTGCGCATCGCGATCACGCGTCTGGCCGTGGACCCTTGACGCTGCGCAACCAGCCTTCCGTCTGTCTGCCCAGCGAGCATGCCAGATTGGCGCACTGCTCGTAGGCCGATAGCCCAGAAAACGCCTTCAGATCTTTGGCCAAGCGCGAAAGAATCAAAAACTCTTCTACTTGGGCGCTCAAGGCGGTCAAGGTCGCGCGGCGATCCACCTCGCTATTGGCGCGCACGATCAGGCGCAGGATGGCTTGGGTGGCGTGGCGCAAGTCGGCACCGATGGCGGCGCGGTGCTTGTTCGAGAATCCGAGCACCTGCGTTTCCACATGCAGCGCCAGACGATAGGCATCGGCATAGATGGGCAAGTGCTGGTAGCGCGCCATCAGTCAGGCGTCAGGCGAAAAGTTCGCGCAGCGCGGCCGTTGGCCGCGCAAAGCAAGGGGCCGCTTCGCGTCCCAGAAAGCAAATGATCAAATGCCCAAATCACCAAGCACCATGCTCAGGAACGCCGTACACACAACGCCCGTGTGACGTTGGCGTTGCCGACGGAGTCCGCGCCCCGAACGCCATCGTCCAAGTCCACGCCCCAAGCCT
>JBBQQV010000312.1:0-4330 GCA_038215505.1 Lysobacterales bacterium | reverse complement strand
GAGCGTCGCCAGAACGAGAAAACGGTCATTCAGGGATGCGGCGAATTTGGGGGTTTCCGGCCACACCATCGTCGTTGCGTAGCGCTGCGTTGCGTTTCGCCTCTTCCCAGAGGCGCGTGCGGCGAACTCGTGACGAGTTTTTCGCCCACGGATTTTAAGACTAGAGAGCGACAGAGGACGCGTCAGTGACTAATAAGGTTCCGCGAGGGCCGAGAGCCCCGGCATCGTTCAGGTCGTCGGCTTATCAAAGCGACAACGCGAGGCAAGAGGCTGGATGTTTAACATCAGTCGATTTGATGGGTGCCCAGGCGTTCGCGACCCTGAAGAACTTCTCGGGACTACGCGGCATAACGTAATTCAGCGAGACAGATCATCTCCTTCTATTTGAGCGAGAACGGTTACTTCGCAGCGCCCAAGCGGACCACATGCCAAAGATCGGGAGCTTCACAGCCGTCTGCCGTGTAGGAGTACCCCACTTGGATTGCTGCAACGCTAGCGCTCCCATCTATCCAGCCGGCCGATGGCGCGCCACCAACCATGCCGTTTCCGCACGCTTTGGAAGGACCACCGAGGCTCTGGATCTTCGGCTTTAGTCGGTACAGGGGTTTGGTGCTTTCCTCAGAAGAAATCGTGAGCTCGTATGACTCGAGGTTGACAGAAACCAGAAGCCCTTCATACGTATGCTCAAAGGCCCGAGGCAATGGTCGCGGCAGCTGGCTCGAAAGCGGTACCGAAAAAAACGCTTCCATCGGCACGAACGACTTATCGCGGAGATACGCATTCGCCTCAGCTATCGCGGCTTCGACACTCGCCGGTGTTCCGACCGATTCACTTGGAACAAGCACAAATTTTCTCAAAGTGTTGTTGCTCGCCGTACTGCGGATGTCTAAGTAATAGTTTGAGTTCAAGGGGTGGGTGGTAGTCAGAATCGCGACTTGGTCACCGATCTCTGAAATTGCTGGGAAACCCTCTATTGACACGTCATCAATGTGCTCACCGCCATGCAACTGAGCCGTAGTCGGCGGCGTGCAGGCGAGCGCCAAAAAATTCATTGCTAGCAGGGCAACAACAGCAACAAATTGGCCAACTGACCTTGAAAATACTCGCATCATTGTTCTCCTCCAGAGTCGCTCATCTAGTCACTGCACAGGCAGGCCGACAATCGGTGCGCTCGCACCATTCTGCCCGACATTGCCTGCCTGATTTCCTGATGCAGCGCCACTTGGAATCCCGACCAAGCCGCCTAGCAGAGTTGCTCCGACCGATCCTCGACGAACGCGATACAGCACGGTGTTGGTGGCGTCGCGCGCTTCGACAATGCTGCCGACGGCGATGCGGCCACGTAAGCAGAAGTCGTCCGCTGCCCGCATCGCTGCGCCAGGTGGAAATCCACGGACTTCGTAGATGCTGGCAAACTGCGTAGGCGTGGCGGCAAACACGCCGCCGGTACGCGTCACCGCACCCGCGTTGCCCCCATTACCTCCATTGCCGCCGCTGGCGCTAAATCCTCCGTGCGAGCCGGCAGCGGTGCACACCACTTGAGTGTTCTTCTGAGACGGACGGAAGAAAGTGTGCTGGAGCGTCTCGACCTCTGCACCAGTGGCGATATCGATGTTGCGTAGGGCGAGCCGCGCAGCGGTGCCGAGCGTAATCTGCACCGCGCCGCCGTTGCCGGCCGGCCCGCCATGGCGGTTGTTGGTAGGCGATTGGCCTCCCCAGCCGCCCATGCCGCCGCTGCTGAGTACGCCACGCGCAAATCCAGACTGGCCCGAAAGCGTCCACTTGGGCGCGCGCAAGCCAATGCTTGGCGTCACACCATTCACGCTAGAGCGCGTGAGTGGCGGCATGGGCGGTAAGAAATCGCCTGCCCAGCGACCCGGAGACGAAATCAGCGCCGTGTCGATCATGCCCGACCGCCACGGCGGGAGGTTGGCACCGCCGATGATTGGGCCGATACCTCCGCCCATAAAGACATCGGTTGCACCAACGCTAAGGGTGATGGCCCCGCCGTTGCCGCCTTTCGGCCCGCCGCCCGCAAGGGATGTGTTGGAAAAGTCAGCGTCACCGCCACGGCTGAGAAGAGTCGGTGCCAGCAACATGCCGGGTGCGGCAAACACGAACTCGACATTGCCGCCTTGCCCGCCGTTGGCGGAGCCAGAAATGCCATCTTCGCCGCGTGCATCGATGAGGCGCTAACGTGGACACCCACGACATCCGTGTTCGATGCATAGCGGTGAACGTGGACACCCATCGCGTCGAGAATGCCCGAGCGTGGATGCTCGCGCCCACGAACGTGGAGCACGAGCTTGATGAAGCGCCACGAGGTCAAATGCAGAGGCACCGGTTTCCGCCGGTTTCCGAGCGCTGAGCTCTACCGGCGTCATGGGCTGTACAACGTTCCCACCGAAGCGGGCTGGCGCTCGGCGCATGCCTCGGCATGAAGTACATCGGAAAGCCGTGTGCGGGAGAACCGCATGCACGGTTTGATGAGGGAGGGCAGGCGAGAGGCTGCCCTCTACTCTCCCCGCGTTCCGCGTTCTTGGCAGGCTTCCTGAGCCAAAGCTGGCCCGCAGATTCTGCTGACGAGGCATTCGAGAAGGGCTGCGCCCCGATTGTCATTCGGATCTGAGCTTGCCGCCGTGTCGCGGACCCGTCGCCGCTGCACGTTGACGCTGGCTTAGCCGCCCCGCCATCCACCATCCACCTGCCGCCAGCAACGCGCCTGCCGGTAGATCGATGAAGTAGTGCTGCTTGAAGGTCAAGGTGCTGGCGATGCACAGCGCCGAAACGATGGCGAAACAGCACACGAACCACGCGCGCTCGTGCGCGATCAACCACAAAGATAGCAGGCAGCTGGTGACGTGCAGGCTGGGGAAGCAGTTGACGGGTGCATCGACGCTGCGAACTGCGCTGGCCAGTGCTGCGGTGAAAGCGTCGAGTTCGCCTGTGAGCGGCAGGGCGGGGCGCGGGATTTGAATCGGGTAAAGCAGGTAGATGAGTGCGGCGAGGGCCTGCACGATTACCGCCGCATACAGAAAGCGGCCGCAGCGGGCGGGGTCGCGGCAGGCGCTGAATGCGATTACCAGCAAGGGGTATTGGGCGAGGTAGATCCAGACGGTTTGCGGCCAGAAGGGAATCGCGGCTTCCCAGTCGAACATGGGGATCAGCACCGCCCGTTCGCGGGTGAGCAGCGAAGCGCCGCTGTAGAGCACAGCGCAGACCACGATGGCTGCCACGCCGGCCCACCACTTTTGGACCTGGGTCTTTGGCAGCGGCAGCTCAGGCATCGAATTCGATGCCTTGTTTTGAATACCATCCACGGAACGTATTCCAGGCGCGCGCGCCAAACGGACTGCGCCGCAACAGGGCGATCAGCGCACGGTTGATGCGCGCGGCGCGCGGGTCGAGCGGCCGCAGCACATCGAGAAACAGCACGCAGCGGCGGCTTGCGGCCAGGTTTGCGGCGCGGTGCATGAAGGTGTCATCGAAGATCAGCGCCCGGCCCTCCTGCCAGTGCAGTCGGAAGCGGTCGACCTCGAGCCAGCATTGCTCGGCATCCAGCGGCACTTCGAGCGCCAGGTGAACCCGCAGCAGGCCCTTGTAGGGACCGCGGTGCCACGGCAGCTGCTTGCCGGGCTCAAGAATCGAGAACATCGCGGTCTGCATGCCCGCAATCTGGCCGACGATCTGCGTGGTTCGAGGGCACAGCGCACAGTTGCGTTCAGCTGCTTTGCCGTAGGCGTGGAACACGAAGGTGCGCCACAGCGCGTCGCTGGTGATAGGCAGCTGCTCGGGCGAAATCTCGTGGAACGGCGGAATCGGCTCGGCACTGGCGAGCAGTTGGCGGTATTCGGCGGCAATCTCGTGCCACTGAGCTTCCAGCGCGGGAATCCACTCGAAGTCTTTGCAGTCGTAGATCGCCGGGTCGCCCAGAGGCGAGTGGCGGGCCAGATAGCGCTCAAAGCGATGCAGCAGGCGAAAGGCCAGCGGGATAGGAGCTTGCGGGTGATCCATTGACGTGAGCAGGGCGAGTCTTCAGTCGAGCAGGGTGGCAAGCAAGGCGGCCCAGAAATACTGGTGGGCAAAGCCGAGCCCACCCACCGATGGTTGCGCATGATCGATGCCATCCAAGATGAGCATGCGCGTTCCGCTCCAGATCTGGTCAGAGCTGAGGAATACGCCGTCATGTGCTTGGCCGGGGTGCGCCTGCTCAATATGCCTGCTGCGCAGTTCGAGCACGTTGCTCATGTGCTGCGCCGAAGTGGCGACCATCAGTGACGGGACCGTGGGTAGGATGCTTTCCAGGCGTTCTGCGACGGCACGCAGATTG
>JBBQQV010000311.1:0-4331 GCA_038215505.1 Lysobacterales bacterium | reverse complement strand
CGGGTCTGTCTCCAGATGATCTGTAGGCTCACAATGTCAGCCTCCGTGCTGCACCCCAACGATGTGCTCAACCGGACCTGCGGGGACATGTTACGTTCAAACCAACCACTTTCGGCCCGCAGCCGGTTAGCACGGTGTTAGGCGCCATATGCGTTTAGCACTTTAACTTGGAGAACAGAAGCATGAAAGCTGCCGTGATATCCATTCTTGCTTTAGCACTTGCTGCATGTGCGACAACGACCCGACCAGAGGACGCCGCCGCTAGCGAGTACACGGCAGAGCGACTGCCAGACGGATCAATAAGGATAATCGTGACCGGCACAGCTGCCGCCCCCAGGCGATCTAACGATGCTCGGATCGAGTTCGGTGCCATGCTCAAGGATGCGGCTTCTAAGGAATGTCCATCTGGCTACGACTTGTCTCAAGATCCGGTGCCAGTTGTGCGGGAGGATGCAGGCAAGCTCATTGCCACTTTGGGTGCGGTTGCTCGGTGCAAGTAGGTTTGGTGCCTAACGTCTAAGGATAGATCGCGCGCAGCCGCGATCTATCCGATTGTTGAACAAGCCCGGTGCTGGGTGTTCGGCTTACTTATAGGAAAGAGTTTTTTCGGCTCTTGGGACCGCGATGGTCGCGGCGGATGCGACGGGTCGGGATTCACCGTCTTGGACTTGGAACCGGCGAGCACGGGGTTTGCTTGCGGTCGATCCTAGCCGATTTGCGCGGGTATTTGCCGAATCAGGCGCAGTCGATTTCTCGCCCGTCGCCGAGCGTGTTCGCCGCCGGCGTGGGCGGGTGGTTTACACCGAGGCGCTCCGGGTTGTTTGGGCGGGGCTGTCGCCTTGGTCGGTTGTTTGGAATGTCCGTGGGATCAGGCGGATTCGCATCGGCTGGCCGCAGCGCCAACACAGCACGGGTCGTCTGACCTTGGGTGTGGCGGGCGGGATGACGACGTGCAGCATCAGTTGCACGCGGTGCAACAGAATCTTGCGGCGATGGTGGGTGAGGCCGTCGTTGCGACTGCGCCGAAAGCCGCGTGGCAGCAGGTGGCTGAGCAGCAGCCAGAGGAAGTCGGCGCCGGGCAGGCGGCGGGTTTACAGCGCACCGGTTTTTGCGTCGCGGTAGCGAAAACGCACGTGGCCGTCGTTGGCGTCGAGGATGTCGTGTTCGCTCAGCACGCCGCGGAAAAGGTAGCGGGCCAGATTGCCGAGGCGAGGGCGGTGCGTGCGAGACGCACCCTACGTGCTCGCAATTGGTCGGTGCGGCTTGGGCGTGGAGTGGGGCGAGGCATTGAACGGCGAGAGCGATAGCGGAGCGGGCTGCGGTGGCGAGACGGATGCGGCTGTGCAGCGTTTGTTCCGCGAGGTTGTTTGCATTTGACGGACGAGCGTAGGTTGCGTCTTGGACGCACCGATGTTGCGTCTTGGACGTACCGATGGTGCGGCTTGGACGTACCGATGGTGCGGCTTGGACGTACCAATCGTGCGCCGCGTGAATACCTGATCGTTCGTTTAGTCACGATGGTGCGTCAAGACGCACCCTACGAGTTGCCGACTCAAAGAAAAGTATCTCGGATGCCGCTGACCGAGTGAGGCGAGAAAAGCTGGATTCCGGCATTCGCCGGAATGACGACCCGTGTCCAATCCCGTGTCCAACCCCGAGCGCCCTCGCGCGAACACGAGGGCACGGGTTTGGAGCAGACTGATTTAAAGCAGACTGATTTAGAGCAGGCTAACCCTCAGCCAGCCGCAGCGGGAGGCGTAACCTCCGCCACCACCGGCTTGCGAAACCGCAACGTCATCCGATCTGACTCACCGATGGCCTTGTACTTGGCGCCATCGTCGCCCTCGGGCAGACGCGACACGGGTGGCAGGGTCCAGACGCCGTTCGGGTGGTCTTTGGGATCGGCTGGATTGGCGTTGATCTCGCTCTTTTCTTCGAGCACAAAACCCGCTGCTTCGGCCAGTGCGATCACTTGCGCTTCGCTGACGTAGCCGCTGCGATCACCGGCTGGCACATCTGCATTGGCGCGATGCTCAACCACGCCGAGCGCGCCGCCGGCCTTCAGCACGCTGAAGAAGCCACTGAACATGGCTTGCGCCTGGCCCTCGTTGCCCATCCAGTTGTGCACGTTGCGGAAGGTCAGGACCAGGTCGGCACTGTTGGCTTCGCCAAACTGCGGCGCAGCCGAGTTGAAAGCCACCAGCTCGGCGGCTCCGAACTGGTCGGGGCTGGCGGCGAACTTGTCGCGCAGCGCCTTGTTGCTTTCGGTGTAGTACTTGCGCCCGCCTTCACTTTCCACCTTGCTCTCATCGACGATGGCGGCGACGTAACGGCCCTGTGTTTTTGCATACGGCGCGACGATCTCGGCGTACCAGCCACCGCCTGGGGTGATTTCGACTACCGTCTGGTTTGGTGCAATTCCGAAAAACGCGAGCGTCTCAGCGGGATGCCGCCATGCGTCGCGGGCCACGAACTCAGGCGTCCGCCAGCTGCCGGCGATCACCGTAGCCAGCGCTTGATCGTTGCTTGCGGCGGACTCGCTCATTGGCGGCGGTGGCGCGACGGGCTCCTGCACTGGCGCGACGGTTGCGGCGGGCGTGGTCTCGGCGACGGCGGGAGCGTCGGTCTGGGTGCCGCAGGCGGTCAAGGCGAGCGTTACGGCGAGGGCGAGCGAAGTGCGAATCATCCGTCAGACTCCGAAATAGGAAAGGTCGCGGAATTTAGCACAGCACCAGTTAGCGTCTTGCTAGCTGCCACGAGGGCTAAGCCTAGGCGCTCGCTGTCGGGATAGGGCGGCACATCGGCGTAACCGCCGCCGCGCAATCGCTGCTGCACTTCCAGCCACCAACGCACATCGAAAATCTCGCCATGTGCCGCCAGCAGAGCATCGCGTTGGCGTTCGCTCAAGCCCAGAAAGCGCGGAAACTGCTCAGGGAACACATCGTTGTCATCGACGTGAAACCAGGCGCCGTGATGCATTTCCTCGTCGTCATTTCGCGCGCTCGGCAGTGCCCGAAAACGACACTCGGTAACCAGGCAAAGCTCGTCGTAGTCGTAGAAGATCGCGCGTCCTGTGCGTGAGATGCCAAAGTTCTTCAGCAATAAATCACCGGGGAATATATTGCTGCGCGCGAGATCTTTGATCGATTGTCCGTAGTCGAGCACGGCGCGCAGTGCGGCTGCCTCGGTGACTTCCTTGATGTACAGGTTCAGCGGCCGCAAGCGGCGTTCGACGTAGCAGTGGGTGACCACCAGGTCATCACCGTCTTCGGTGACCGATTCACGACAGCCTTGCAACAACTCATGCAGCAGCGCCGGCTCGAACTGCTGCTTGGCAAAACGCAGATGGCGGAACTCCTGCGCATCGACCAGGCGACCGACGCGGTCGTGATGGAAGACCAGCCGGTACTTGGCCTGCACCTCACTACGGGCCATGTTTTTTGGATAAGCAAACTTGTCGCGGATCAACTTGAACACCAGCGGATACGACGGCAGAGTGAATACCAGCATGACCATCCCGCGCTCGCCATCGGCGTGCACAAAGGACTCGTCCGAACGACCGCCAAGATGACGGAAGAAATGCCGGTAGCGCTCGGTCTTGCCTTGCTTGGCGCGACCCAGAATGGTGTAGATCTCATCGATCGGTTTGCTCGGCAACAGGGTTCGCAGGAACACCACGGTGTCGCCCACCGTTGCCAGATCGGCATGGAAGTAGCTGCGCGTGAAGCCAAACAGCACGGCAATGTGCTCACGGCGGGTGAGCACCGCGTCGGCACGGATGCCATCGTCATCATTGAGCAGCGCGATGACGCACGGCGCGTAGTGATCCTCGCCAAACACACGCCCGACCAGATAGGCACGGCGTTCGCGATAGAACACTGTTTCCAGCAATTCGATCGCACGTACCGGACGCGCGCCCCACGGCGCCAATTGTTGTTCAAGCGAGGCAGCCATGGCGGCGGCACAGGCGTTGGGATCGGCATGTGGGGTGGCGAATGGATGGTCGGCCAGCACGCGTCGACACAAGTCCGGCAATTCGCCTGAGGCGGCATACACGTGGCGACCGACCGGATGGGTAATGCGGTCGGTGGGCTCGATGTCCAAGGCGACAAATTCGATGTCGGGATCGACGCCACGGGTCTTGAAAAAGCGCCGGGTCAGGGTGTTGAAAAAGGTCTTGTAGAGTTCCTGATCGATCAGCGGGCCGATCAATCCCGCATAGCTGTCGCGAATCTGGTTCCACAAACCCCTGTCCATCGCGGCGTCAGCCAGCAGCGACTCCAGGCGCGTCGATGTCTCGCTCATGCAGCGGTCGTACAACTCGATGCGCT
>JBBQQV010000310.1:0-4340 GCA_038215505.1 Lysobacterales bacterium | reverse complement strand
GGGTGAAACCGCCGAAGTAGACGAGGCTGCGCTGTTGGACAAACATCAACGCACAAATGCCGACCCAAACCAGCACGGGCAGCAGCAGGACAATCAGCACTTTCCGCAGCCTCCGCGCCGAAGGTTTAGAAAAGTGAGGCTGGGCAAAGCCGATTGGCATGGGTAGGGTCGATTGGGCATACCGACGCATACCTTAGCTTAGGCAGCAACTGGCAGTTGCTTCGTCGGTTGCTGTCCTGTCCGTCTTGCGAGAACCAGTTTTCGGTCAGAGGGCAGTGAACAGAATCCATGACCTAACCCGGACTTTTCATGAATCGCGCACGCCCTCGTTCGGCGGCTTCGCCGCTACGCGGGGCTTCCGCCCCGATGTCTCCTGACCGCACAGGGGATTCTCTTCAGTCGGCCGTAAATCCCGATACGGCGCTCCTCCAGAGTATCCCCCGTGCGATCAGTAACCTGCGCGATCATCGTGCGCATTCATGAAAAGGCCGGGCTAAGCGACTCTGACACCGATCCCGGACATCGACCCGGATAGGCGAATGGCAGTCAACGTCGGCACGCTCAAACCGCGACGGTCCTCAGCTGTACACATCGCAACCGCTACTCTCCGCGCCATGACGAACTCTTTGACAGAGGCCCGGCAGCGCGCCGCTGTCGGCACCTTTTACGTGGTGATGAATGGTCGCTCGGGGCATGGCGATACCGATGCTGCCTGCGAGCGCATCAAAACAGTGCTCGATGCCGCCGGACGCAAGCACGAATTTCTGATCGTTGAGCCGACCAAATTGAAGACAACGGCGGCGCGTGCGGTGCAGTTGGCGCTTGAGAATGGCGGCGTGGTGGTGGCAGCCGGCGGTGATGGCACCATCAACACGGTCGCACATGCCGTGCTCGGTAGCGGCGTGCCGTTTGCGGTGTTGCCACAAGGCACATTCAACTATTTCGGGCGTGCCAACGGGATACCCGAGGACCCAACGGCGGCAGCGAAAGTGCTGGTCGAGGGAGAGTTGAAACTGGTGCAGGTGGGGCGACTCAACGATCGCATTTTTCTGGTCAACGCCAGCCTCGGGCTTTACCCAAAGCTGCTGAAAACGCGCGAGGCTGACAAGGCGCGCTTCGGGCGCTGGCGACTTGTCGCATTTGCGTCTGCCATGTTCACGTTGTTGCGCTCGCACCGGCAATTGGATTTGACAATGCAAGCAGAAGGCAAGCAACGAATGGTTCGCACCTTGGCGTTGTTCGTTGGCAACAACGCCTTGCAACTGGAACGCATCGGCATTCAGCCTGCGCACCGCGCAGCCCTTGATCGCGGTGAACTGGTGGGTACCGTACTGCGCCCGATCAGTGCGATGGGAATGCTGGGGCTGATCCTGCGCGGAGCGGTCGGGCGACTGGGCGATGCCGAACAAGTACAGAGCTTTGGCTTCCGCACACTCGCGGTCTCGCCGCGCTGGCGGAGGGACAGCAAGGTTGGTATCGATGGCGAGGTGTGCGAGATGCGCGCGCCGCTTACGTTCAGTGTGGCGAGCGAGCCGCTGTGGCTGCTGACGCCACCGCCGGTCTCGGGCGATGACGTGATCGTACCCATCACTGCGGCAGACGCTGAGGTAAGCGCGTGAGCGTGCTGTTGCAGATTTCCGATACCCACTTTGGCACCGAGCAGGCGCCCGTGGTCGCAGCGCTGACGCGCTTTACCAAGGAGCTGGCACCGGCCATGGTGGTGTTGTCGGGCGACCTCACGCAGCGCGCGCAGCGCGACGAATACAGCGCGGCGAGGCACTTCGACGATGGACTCAAGGTGCCGCTGGAACTGGCGTTACCCGGCAATCACGATATCCCGCTGTTCAACCTGATCGCGAGGATATTCAGGCCATTCGGCAACTTCTTGCGCGACTTCGGCCCGGAGCTGGAACCGGTGCGGGAGACCGCAGACATGCTGGTGATTGGCGTCAACACGACCATGCCGCGCTGGCACAAAGACGGCAGAGTGAGCCTCTCGCAAGTCGAGCGCGTGGCCAAGCGTTTGGCGCAGGCACCCGCCCACTTACTGCGCATTGTTGTGGTGCATCAACCGGTGCATGTGCCGCGGCTGTCCGAGCAGAAAAACCTGCTGGTCGGGCGCGACGCCGCCGTGCATCGCTGGGCCGATGCGGGCGCTGACCTGATCCTGGGCGGTCATATCCATTTGCCGTTTGTGCGCCCGCTGAGCGAGCGCTATCCGAACTTGTCACGCAGCGTCTGGGCGGTACAGGCGGGCACAGCGGTGTCATCGCGCATCCGCGCCGATGCGCCAAATTCGGTCAACGTCATTCGTTTCGATGCGGCAGAGTCGCCACCGATGTGCACGGTGGAGCGCTGGGACTGCCCGTTGCCGCATGCGCGTTTTGAACTCGTTGACACGCATAGGCTGGCAGTCGAACGCGCCAACAGGTGAGCGCGAAGGCAAGCGCGACAGCTTGTCTGCGCGAGGTAATCGTGCGTTTACGTTGACCAGATTGCTTGACCGGCTGCTCAACATGGCTGCCGGCACGAAGCAATGGCACGCGGCAGCGCGCGATGGCGCACAGCCCGCGCTTGTTGTGGCGGCGTCGCGGATCATGATGGACCGCTGGCACGCAGGGTCCTGCTTCGGTCAGGTGCACCAGCGTACTTGACGAGCCCGCTTCACTAACGACCCAGCATTGGCTTGGTGTGCTGGCGCACGGACAGCCGTAGGGCTGGATCGTAGGCTTGGGCGACTCCCCAGCCTGCTTTGGCCTCGGGCTTAACCAGCTATGCCGACGCGCTCTTCGGCCGCCCAATTCCCGATCTTTGAGCCACCGTTGCGCCGCATTCGGAGACAGTCACTGTGACGTCTGCACCAGTTGTCGCAATCGCTTTGATCTCTGCCGGAGTGCTTGGCTCTGCTTACAAACGCTATGGCACCACCCAGACGAGCCATATCGGCACGCCTGGTCCGCTGGAGGTGAGGGTGAATGGCCGGGAGACATTAAACATCCCGGTCCGGCCCGGTGCCAGCGTCACCCTCCAAAACGTCGCTCCGCTTGTTGTCCGAAACCGAAAGTAACTGGGAAAGGTCATGTCTATCTCGTCGCGTTTTTTTGTCGTCGCCAGCTGGGTGCTGCTGATTCCGTTTGCGTTGCCCACTGCGAACGCGCAGTACCCCGACCCGTCGGCCCGTGTGGCGCGTGTCAGTGAAAGCGAGGGCCGCGTCAGCTACTCGCCGGCCGGTGAAGACGACTGGCTGCGATTGATGCGCAACCGGCCGCTGGTCCAAGGCGACCGCTTGTGGACAGATCGCGACGCACGTGCCGAGATTCAGGTCGGCAGCGCGGCGGTGCGGCTCGGTCCCGAGAGTGGCTTCGAGATCCTTGAACTGAACGACGATTTCGCCCAGTTGCTGCTGACAGAAGGCACCTTGAACCTCAGCATCCGGCGCCTGCAGCGGGGCCAGAGCTTCGAGGTGGCGACGCCGAACTTGGCCTTGAGTTTTGATCGCCCTGGCCGATACCGGATCGACGTCGACCCGCAACGCAACGAGACCACCGTGGTGGTGCGCGAAGGTTCGGGTGAAGCCTTCGGCGACAGCACCAGTTTTGCGCTGCTCGCTGGCGACGCGGTGCGCTTCTACGACGACGACCTGCGCGATTACCAGATCTTCGACCTGCCGCGTGCAGATGGCTTTGATCGCTACAGCGCAAGCCGCGACCGGCTTCTCACGCGCTCAGTGTCGCTGCGTTATGTCGACGACGATATGGTCGGCTACGCCAGTCTCGACGCTTACGGCAGTTGGAGAACGGAACGCGATTACGGCAACGTCTGGTACCCCACTCAGGTCGATGCCGGCTGGGCGCCCTACCGCGACGGCCACTGGGTCTGGCAGGAGCCTTGGGGCTGGACTTGGGTGGACGAGGCACCCTGGGGCTTCGCACCTTCGCATTACGGCCGCTGGGCCCACATCTCCAATCGCTGGGGCTGGATTCCCGGCCCGCGCAACGTACGCTCGGTCTACTCGCCGGCAGTGGTTGCTTTCGTCGGAGGCGGTCGCTGGAGCCTGTCCATATCGAGTGGCGGTGCTGCACCGATTGGCTGGTTTCCGCTGGGCCCGCGCGAAGTCTATGTACCGTCCTATCACGCCAGCCGCGACTACTTTTCACGCGTGAACGTCAACAACACGACGATCAATAACACTTCGATCACCAACTTCTACAACAATTACTCCAGCGGCACCATCAATGTCACTCAGGTCAACTACGTCAACCGCGGCGTGATTGGCGCAGTAACCGCGGTGCCGACCAGTGTTTTTGTTAACGCGCGCTCGGTGCGTCAGGAGGCAATTC
>JBBQQV010000309.1:0-4345 GCA_038215505.1 Lysobacterales bacterium | reverse complement strand
ACGCGAAGTCAGCAACAATATCGAAATAGCCGCCAAGGTCGCTCGGGGCTTTCGCCGCCGATACCTTTCGATTCGTACCGCCGCCCGGCGCGGACGTGGTTGGCGAGCAGATCGATGAAGCGCAGGTGTATCCGATCAAGGAGTAGCGGGCGGCGCGATGTGATGCGTCGAGCCCGCATTTGGAGGGCGCTGCTCCCGTGGTGCTGCTTTGGGGTTGCAATGCTTGCAAAGCAAAAGCAGCCGAGCAGGAGCACGGCCCTCCAAACAGCCGCTCACTATTAGCCTGCGGGTTTCACGTCCCGCAACTCCCGCCGCAGAATCTTGCCGACGTTACTCTTCGGCAAATCGTCGATAAATACGATCTGCTTGGGCTTTTTGTAGCCGGTGAGTTGTGTGGCCAAGTAATCCTTGACCTGATCCAGGGTCAGGGCGGGGTCTTTTTTGACGATGAAAAGCTTTACCGCCTCGCCGGAGTTTTTGTCGGGTATCCCGATCGCGGCGCATTCGAGGACGCCGGGGCAGCTGGCGGCGACGGATTCGATTTCGTTCGGGTAAACGTTGAAGCCGGACACCAGGATCATGTCTTTCTTGCGGTCAACGATCTTGAAGTAGCCGCGCTCATCCATGGTTGCGACGTCACCGGTGAGGAAAAAACCATCGGCGGTCATGCAGTTGGCGGTTTCTTCGGGTTTCTGCCAATAGCCGGCCATGATCTGTGGTCCACGCAGGGCGATCTCACCCGGTTCGCCTGCTGCCACCTCACGACGGTCGTCATCGAGCAAGCGCACCTCCATGTTCGACATCGGCATGCCGATGTTACCGGTGTAGGTGAGACTGTCGGTCGGGTTGCAGGTGATGCCTGAGCAACTCTCAGACAAGCCATAACCTTCGACGACGGGGCAGCCGGTCACTTCCAGCCATTTCTTGGCGGTGGCTTCGACCACGGCGGTGCCGCCGCCATTGCAGATTTGCAGCTTTGACCAGTCCATGGTGGCCGCATCGGGATGATTGGCGACCGCGTTGAACAGCGTGTTTACTGCGGGAAACACATTGATCTGATGCGGTTTCAGCGTCTTCAACATGCCGCCGATATCACGCGGATTAGGGATCAAAATGTTCAAACCACCGCAGCGCATCGCCAGCAGCGAGCAGGTGATGAAGGCAAACACGTGGTACAGCGGCAGCGCGCAGACGATAGTCATCTGCCCTGCCACCGGCTTGGCCTTCAGGCCGGGCTGCATCCAGGCCTCGGCAGACAACAGAGCGGCAACGATGGTGCGATGCAAAAGCATGGCGCCCTTGGCGACGCCAGTGGTGCCGCCGGTGTATTGCAACACGGCGATGTCGCTGGATTGAATGGTCGGCTTCTTAAAGCTGCGCTTGGCGCCATCGGCGAGCGCGGTGTTGAAACGAACGGCGCCGGCAATCGTGAATGCGGGTATGACCTTCTTTACTTTGCGCAGCATGAAGTCGACAAAGGCGCCCTTGGGGAAGCCGAGCAGGTCGCCCACCGAAGTGGTGATGACGTGTTTGACTGCGCTGTCAGCCAACACGTCTTGTGCGGTAGCGGCGAAGTTTTCGATCACGATCAGCGCTTTGGCGCCTGAATCCTGCAACTGATGCTTCAACTCGCGCGCGGTATACAGCGGGTTGACGTTGACCACGATCAGGCCCGCGCGCAGCACGCCGGCAACAGCCACCGGGTACTGCAAAACGTTCGGCATCATGATGGCGACCCGATCACCTTGCTGCAGACCTTTGCCTTGCAGGTGCGCCGCCAGCTGGATTGAAAGACGATCAATGTCGCCGAAGGTGATGCGCTTGCCCATCAGTTCGTAGGCGGCGCTGTCGCGAAATTTAGTGAAAGTCTCTTCCAGCAAGGCGACCAGCGACGGATAGCGATCCGGGTCGATAAATTCCGGCACGCCGGCGGGGTAGTGCTTGATCCAAGGTTTTTCCACTGCGCGCTCTCCCTGCGAGGTCGAGCTTGGATTATGCCTGCTGCGGCTGCGGGCGCACGCGGTCTGTGGCGACAAGCGACGACATCAACTATTCGAGCGGCGGCAGCAACCCGTGCCGGCAGAAAAAAGTCCATGCGGCGGCCAGATCAGCACCGCCATAAGTGTGGCCACCAGCGAAAACCCGCAGTTGATAGTTGCCCTGTTCGATCCAACCGGCATTGAGAAATCGCAGGCGGTCGTTCTGGGTAAAGCTGAGCAGAGTGTCGCTGTCACCGACAGCGGCATGCACGGGCACTCGGCGCGGCGCGAGCGATGGTGCCTGCGCACCGGCATGCGCTTCCAACACGCCAGCGTTGACCGCGTAGGCGGCGTAGCGATTGGGATTGCGCAGCAAACCCAAGGTGTGCGCGATATGCCCGCCCGCAGAAAAGCCCCACACGTATACGCGTGAGCGGTCGATGTCGTATGCGGCTTCTGCATCGGCGACGACCGCATCAATCGCCGCAAAATCAACCGCTGGCACCCAGCCGCCCTGACTTCCCGATGCAATGGGTGCGGCGACCACAAAACCGCCGGATTCTGCCAGTGGTGCCCACCCATCGCGGGCGGCCATCGCATTGCCAGGCGCGGTGCCCGGGCCGCCGGCACCATGCAACACAACCACCAAAGCGGCGGCCGCGGGTCGCGAGGCGGGTGCTTGCAGCCAGTAGCTCACGCCTTGCGGACCGGGTGTGGTTCTTTGGCTGGCTCCGCTAGCGCCGCCGTTGCCGGCGGAGGGTTGCGCTTGCCAGGGTTGACTCTCAAACCCGCCAGCGAAAACCAAGGCGGGGTTGGGTTGGCAGGCACTGGGAGGCAGGTCGATGTTGCTGGCGGCGCGGGCGGCGCTCACCAGCGCGAGCAACAGCGCAGTGCTTGCGATGGCGTAACGAAATGTCGTGGGGCGATATGTCATGTGCTGAGGTTGTTTCGTCGTGGCGGCTCGGCGGTGCTTGCTCCAATACAGATTAATCAGCCGAATAGTGAGCGTTCGCCCTGAGAAAACTGCGCGCATGCTCGCCTGACTTTGCCCATGAACTCTGGGGCATTGCGAGGCCCAAAGAGTCCGTTCGGCCTGCGCTATAAAAGCCTGTCCTGAGGTACCGAAGGGGCGTTCCTCTCTCTGCCAGTTTGAGGGTAGCCTTCGATACCTCAGGCCGAACGGGTTCCTGAAATCGCGCTTTGACTGAGTATTGGAGCTTGCTCCGCTGCTCTCATGCTCGCACCCATCAAGGCGGTACCACCTCCAGCAGCTGCTCTGGGGTGACACCGCGTGCTGACAATCGTGGCCGATACATGTCTTCGACCAACGGCGGTGGAATCACGAAGCGCCCCGGTGAGACGGCGCGCACGAGGTAATACAGATGGGTTGCCTGACCATAGAGCTTCACCGCCGCCACATAACGGTCGTCACGATATTCCTCGTGCAGGATCTCGGAGCCATAACTGCGCTCGCTCAGAGGGGTGCCATCGATCACCAGGGCGGCGAGGGTTTCGGTATCGCCCAAGGCCAGATTTTCGACCTCCAACCCTGCCGGCAGCAGGTCGGTCACCAATGCATCCGGTACCGCTTCGCCCGAGTTCACCGTCAGCCGTGCGATCAGGGTATCGCCTTCTTTGATCTGTCCGCCTTCAAAGACGCTGCCATCCATGCGGTACCACACGCGCTGGATGCTCATGCCTTGCTCATTCACCGGCGGCGGCTTGATCGCTGCGCCGAGCGCGTCTTCGGCGACCCAGGTCTCACCTTCGCCAGTGAGGTCCAGGCGAACGCCATTGCGCAGCTCATCGGCAGAGAGGTCCAGCGAATACATGGCAACCGCGGGCAAGTCGATACGGCGCTCGCCGATACTCAGGGTGCCGGCCAGCGTTGCGCCTTGATTGACCAGCAGCTGCCTTCCAAGCCGGAACACTGCGAGCATTTCCTGGGTGCTGAGTCCGTATCCGGCCGACTCGGGCGCACGCATTTCACGAGCCAAAGCGATCAAGCGGGCGCTGTGTTCAGCCGTCGCCAGCGTGTTCTCATGCAACAACGCCAGCATCAGTGCTTCGTCGCGCAACTGCGAGCCATAGTCACCGAGGTAAGGCGGCCGCGCATCCTTCTTTTCCAATGCTTCCTTGATGGCGGCGTCGCCGCGCTCGGTGGCGCCCTGCAGGCGCTGGGCGACGCCCAGTTGCAGCAAGGGCAGGGCGGTCAACGACTTGGCGCGCTCGTGTTCATACAAGGCGCGCAGCGAGCCCAACGGCGCGCGGCCAAGTTTGGCCAGCACATAGCCCGCATGCGCACTGGCGGCAAATCGCAGGTGGCCCGAGTTTTCAAAGCTGTAATAGCCATCGCCGCCGGTCAG
>JBBQQV010000308.1:0-4348 GCA_038215505.1 Lysobacterales bacterium | reverse complement strand
ACTGCTGGCGGCCGGTGAAGGTTTCGTAGGGCTTTTTTTCCCGCACGCTCTCAAAGACCTTGGATGAAGTCGGGCCGGCATCGCCCCAGACGGTAAAAATGCTGGGCGCCGTTGATCAGCGTTTGCGTCTCGAAAACAATGCCGGTGTCTGGGTGGAGTTGGAATCGGCGACCGCGGAACGCTGGTGGCATCTGGGTGGCTGGGAAGACGCACCCTTGTTCTATCTACCCGATCCGCACCCGCGCTTGCCCACCACTCGCTTCATCAACTACTTCATTGAATCGCCCAGTGTCCACCCCAGCCTGCGCGATTTTCTCGATCAGCAGTGGGCAGATCAGCGGCTGACCAAGCAGGCGGATTGAGCTTTGGAGGTTGGGAGTCAAACAGCTGAGCAGGCTCGGCTCTACAACCACAGGCAGCAAGCGTCAGTTCTTGCGTAGAGCGGAGCTTGCTCGGCTGCCGTATATAGCCCGGACTTTTCATGAATTGCGCACGCCCTCGTTCGGCGGCTTCGCCGCTACGCGGGGCTTCCGCCCCGATGTCTCCTGACCGCACAGGGAATTCTCTTCAGTCGGCCGTATGACCCGATACGCCGCTCCTTCAGAGAATCCCCTGTGCGATCAGTATCCTGCGCGATCATCGGACGCATTCATGAAAAGGCCGGGATAAATGGGCGTGTTCGCTATCCGCTGAACCCCAGACCCAGCCCCCCAATCCCGCGCTTTCCTTCTACCAACTAAACCATCCCCCGCAACCGATACAACGCCTCCAACGCCTGCTTCGGCGTCAACTCGTCCGGGTCAATCGCAGCAAGCGCGGCCAAGGCAGGGGCGGGCGAGTTGAACAAGCCCATTTGCATCGGTTGATCGAGCGCAATCGGTGATGTGGATGGCGTCGGTTGGCTGCGTTGCTCGAGTTCAGCGAGATAGCGACGGGCGTCCTTGATCGTTGACTTCGGCAGCCCGGCCAACGCCGCCACCTGCAAGCCGAAACTGCGATTGGCAGGCCCGTCCTTTACCGCGTGCATGAAGACCAGACTGTCCTGATGCTCGACCGCATCCAGATGCACATTGCTGATGCCATTGGCTGCCGTCGGCAGCGCAGTTAGCTCGAAGTAGTGGGTCGCAAACAGGGTGTAGGCACGATTGATCTCGGCCAGGTGCAGCGCGCATGCCTTGGCCAAAGCGAGGCCGTCATAGGTCGAGGTGCCGCGGCCGATCTCGTCCATCAATACCAGCGACTGCGAGCTGGCGTGATGCAGGATATAGGCGGTCTCGCTCATCTCGACCATGAAGGTCGACTGTCCGCGGGCGAGATCGTCGCCGGCGCCGATGCGGGTGAGGATGCGATCAATCGGGCCGATTTCCGCGCGCAATGCCGGCACAAAACTACCTACATGCGCCAACAGAACGATCAACGCGTTCTGTCGCATATACGTGCTCTTGCCGCCCATGTTCGGGCCAGTGATGACCAGCAAGCGACGCTGCTCATCGAGGATCAGATCATTCGGCTCGAACGGCTCGTCTCGTACGGCTTCTACCACCGGATGCCGGCCGCGCTCGATACGCAGGCCGGGCTCATCGGTAAGCGTCGGTCGCGACCAGTTCAGGGCGTCCGCACGTTCGCCAAAGCAGGCCAGCACATCCAATTCTGCTAGCGCGTTGGCAAAGGTCTTGAGCGGTTCAAGCGCGAGATTGAGCACGTCAAGCAAGTCTTCCCAGAGGCTGCGTTCGCGCGCCAATGAGCGCTCGCGCGCCGACAGCACCTTGTCTTCGAACGCCTTCAGTTCTTCGGTGATGTAGCGCTCGGCGCCAGTCAGTGTTTGCCGACGTGTGTAGTGGGTGGGCGCGCGCTGCGCCTGGCCCTTGCTGATCTCAATAAAATAGCCATGCACACGGTTGTAGCCAACCTTGAGGGTGGCAATACCGCTGGACTCGCGCTCGCGGGCCTCAAGATCGAGCAGGAACTGGTCGGCGTGATTTGAAAGTTGCCGCAATTCGTCAAGAACTGCGTCAAAACCTTCTGCGAACACGCCGCCATCGCGTTGCAAGGCGGGCGGTTGCAATACCAGCGCTTTTGCCAAGTGCGAGGCCAACAGGGTGTGCTCGCCCAGTGCGTCGGTCAGTGTAGCCACGCGCGGCGAGTCGATGGCAGCCAACTGGTTGCGCAGACCGGGCGCGCTCAGCAGCGCATCACGAAGAGTACTCAGATCGCGCGGACGCGCTGAGCGCAGGGCGATCCGGGCAAGAATGCGCTCGATATCACCCACCGCGCGCAATGAGCTGCGCAGACTGTCGAGCGCATCGGCATCAAGCAACGCCTGCACCGCTTGCTGACGCTGACCCAGCACGCGCCGATCACGCAAAGGCCGTTGCAGCCAGCGCCGCAGCAGGCGCCCACCCATCGGCGTGATGCTGCTGTCGAGCACGCCGGCAAGGGTGTGCTCGTTGCGGCCATCGGGCCGACTGTCGAGCTCCAAATGCCGGCGAGTGGCGGCGTTCATGCCGATGCTGTCATCCACCGATTCGAATGCCAACGCCGCCAGATGCGGCAGTTGCTGCTTCTGGGTTTCCTCCAAATACCCGAGCAAAGCACCGGCGGCAGCAATCGCCCGTGGGCGTTCCTCAATGCCAAACGCGGCGAGATCATGCACGCCAAAAAAACGCAGCAAGCGACGTCGACAAGCGTCATGATCAAAATGCCACGGCGCGCGCCGACGCAGGCCGCGGCGTTCGCTCAATACCGCTGACCAGCCGTCTTCGTCGGGGATCAACAGCTCAGCGGGATCCAGACGCGCGACTTCGCCAATCAAGCCGTCTTCGTCGGCGACCTCGGCGACCAGAAAGCGACCGCCAGCGAGATCGGCCCACGCCAATCCAAGCCCAGACCTGGTTCGCACCACCGCCATCAACAAGGTGTCGCGTCGATCCTGCAGCAAAGCCTCGTCGGTGACCGTGCCGGGAGTGACGATGCGCACGATGCGGCGCTCAACCAGGCCTTTGGCCAAGGCTGGATCGCCAATCTGCTCGCAAATGGCCACTGACTCACCCAAGGCAACCAAGCGCGCCAGATAGCCTTCGGCGGCGTGATAGGGCACCCCTGCCATGGGAATTGGCTGGCCGCCACTTTGTCCGCGTTGGGTCAGGGTGATGTCGAGCAAGCGCGCCGCTTTGCGGGCGTCGTCATAGAACAGCTCGTAGAAGTCGCCCATGCGGAAAAACAGCAGAATGTCTGGCTGCTCCGCTTTGGCAGCAAAGAACTGCCGCATCAGCGGCGTGTGCGCTGAGAAGTCTGGGCTGGGGTCGGAAGTCACGACAAACGAGAGCAGGGCATGCAGGCGGGCTGGCGGCGAACCGCGCGAGGCGCGACAGTATGCCAGCGGGCACCGGTCTGTCGGCAGAAGCTTGCGCTCGAAGGCATCAAAGTTAGCCAAGCGTGCGCCGCTGCGCTTGCGCAGTTTGATTCGCCACGTAAAACGTACAGGTCGAGCCCGCCCCAAGAGGCAGATTGATGAGCAACCCGCATCCGCCAGTGGACGTTTTGGTATTCGGCGCCGGTGCCATCGGTTTGTATGTGGGCGGTTGCCTAGCACTGGCCGGGCAACGGGTGCACTTTGTTGCGAGGTCTGGCGTGGCAGCGCTGTTGCAAGCCGAGGGCTTACACGTCGCTGGCCTGGATCAACTCAGCCGGCATCTGCCGAGTCACCAGTTGAGCGTCTCGTCTTTGATCGCACAGGCCCCGGCTGCACGCTTGTTATTGCTGGCGGTGAAGGGAGCCGCAACCACGCGTGCCGCGGCTGAGATGCAGGCCGCCTGCGCGCCCGCGACGCCGCTGTTGTCGCTGCAAAACGGAGTCGACAACATCGACCGCATTCGGCGCGCCGCACCGTCGTTGGACGCGATTGCCGGGATGGTGCCCTTCAACGTCGTGCAGGCAGCCGCCAACGAGGTCCGTCAAACCACCAGCGGTCGCTTGGCCGCTGCGCGCTGCGCCACCAGCGAGGCATGGCAGCCAGCATTTGCTGCGGCTGGACTGCCGCTCGACCTGCACGCCGACATGCTGCCGGTGCAGTGGGGCAAGTTGCTGCTGAATCTCAATAATCCACTCAACGCACTGGCCGGCATCCCACTGCTTGAAGAGTTGCAGGATCGCGCATGGCGCAGGATCCTGGCCGGCTTGCAGGACGAGGCGCTGGCCGCCTTGGACGCGGCTGACATTCGCCCCGCACGCGTCACGCCCTTGCCTTCTCGCTGGCTGCCCACCCTGTTGCGGTTGCCGACACCACTGTTTGGTCTGCTCGCACGACGCATGTTGACCATCGACCCCAGCGCACGCTCCTCGATGTATG
>JBBQQV010000307.1:0-4351 GCA_038215505.1 Lysobacterales bacterium | reverse complement strand
CCGATCAACCAGCAGTGGATACCGCGCCACGGCAGATCACGCTCAATCGCCGCAAGGTCGAAGAGTTGACCGTTGCCGCCGGCAAGAACAAGACCACGGTAGCCGTCGAAGTCCGTCAAAAGCGCACCTACGTCAAGCGTGAAATGGTCGCCGAGCACGATGTGCAGAAAGTGGAGCGTGAAAACGCGGTCCGCTTGCTGGCCGATTCGCGGCAACAGCAGGACGCCGTTGAAGCGTCACGGCTTGATGTGATCAAGCGTCGCGACGATGAAGTGGCATCACGCAAAGCGGCAGAAGACGCAGTGCGGCAAGCGCGGGAGGCCGAGGAAGCTCGCGTGCAAGCCGAGACAGCGGCCGCCGCAGAAGCCGCCGCGCGTCCGGCTGAGCCTACCCGTCCAGCCGAGCCCAGCCGTCCGCCAGAGCCTGCACGCACGGTTGAAACACCTCGCACCAACGAGCACCGCACCAACGAGCACCGCACCAATGAGGGCGCGCGTCCCAACCCGACACCCGCCGCAGCGGCCGACGCGCCGCGACGCGATGCCGACAAAACTCGCAACAAACCAGCGCGCGGACACGTGCGTGAGCAGACCGATGATGCCGCCGCCAACCGCTTCGCCAAGGGTGAGCTGCATCTGACCAAGGCCAACAGTGCGCGCCGCGGTGCCGCTGCCAAGCGCAAGCCGTCGCGTCGCCAAGAGCAGTCACGCGCCGCCGTCGGTCAGCACGGTTTCTCGCGGCCCACCGCACCCGTTGAGCGCGAGGTCGCGATCGGTGATTCGATCATCGTTGCCGATTTGGCCGCGAAGCTTGCCATCAAGGGCTCGGACGTCGTCAAAGCGCTGTTCAAAATGGGCGTCATGGCGACCATTAATCAGGTCATTGATCACGACACCGCCGTACTGGCGGTGGAAGAGCTCGGCCATACCGCCATCCGTGCCAACGAGAACGACGCCGAGACCGCGCTTAGCGCCCACGTCGATGACGGTATAGGCGAAAAGCACTCGCGTCCGCCGGTGGTCACCATCATGGGTCACGTCGACCATGGCAAGACCTCGCTGCTCGACTTCATCCGCCGCACCAAGGTGGCATCGGGCGAAGCGGGCGGCATCACCCAGCACATCGGCGCATACCACGTCGAAACCAGTCGCGGCGTCATCTCCTTTCTGGATACGCCAGGCCACGCCGCGTTCACATCGATGCGCGCACGTGGCGCACGCCTGACCGACATCGTGATCCTGGTGGTCGCCGCCGATGACGGCGTCAAGCCGCAGACCATTGAAGCGATCAAGCACGCGCGTGCAGCGCACGTGCCGATGATCGTGGCGATCAACAAGATGGACAAGAACGACGCCAACGCGGATCGCGTCAAGCAAGAGCTTTTGCAGCATGAAGTGCTGTCGGAAGACTTCGGCGGTGAAGTGCAAATGGTGCCGCTGTCAGCCAAGACCGGCCAGGGTGTCGATGCGCTGCTCGACGCTATCTTGCTGCAGGCGGAAGTCATGGAGTTGCGCGCGGTGGTTGACGCGCGTGCCGGCGGCGTGGTCATCGAATCCACTTTGGACAAGGGCCGTGGCCCGGTAGCCACCGTGCTGGTGCAGACCGGCACCCTCAAGAAGGGCGACTATCTGGTTTGCGGCACCCAGTACGGCCGCGTTCGCGCCTTGTTCAACGAGTCCGGACAACAGGTCGCTGAGGCCGGACCGTCGATTCCCGTCGTGGTGCTGGGCTTGTCGGGTGTGCCCGAGGCTGGCGACGATTTCGTGGCGGTGGAAGACGAGCGTTTGGCGAAAGACGTGGCTCAGCAGCGCGAGACCAAGCGCCGCGAGACGCGGCTGGTCAAGCAGGCCGGCAACCGCATGGAAGATGTCATGGCGCAGATGGGCAAGGGCGAAGGTCAGCAGGTGCTCAACCTGTTGGTCAAGGCCGATGTGCAAGGTTCTGTCGAAGCCTTGCGTGAGTCCTTGGTCAGCTTGTCGAACGAGCTCATCCGCATCAACGTCATCTCCTCCGGCGTGGGCGGCATCACCGAGTCCGACGCCACCCTCGCTGCTGCATCGAAGGCGGTCATCATCGGCTTCAACGTCCGCGCCGATGCTTCAGCTCGCCGGGTGATCGAATCCAATGCACTGGATCTGCGTTACTTCTCGATCATCTACGACGTCATCGACCAAGTGAAGCAGGTGGCATCCGGCTTGCTGGGTGTTGAAATTCGCGAAGAAATTATCGGCTTGGCCGAAGTGCGCGAAGTGTTCCGCAGCTCCAAGTTTGGTGCTGTGGCCGGCAGCATGGTCACCGAAGGCGTGGTCAAGCGCAGCAAGCCGATCCGCGTCCTGCGCGACAGCGTGGTGATTTTCGAAGGCGAGTTGGAGTCGTTGCGTCGCTTCAAGGAACTGGTTGACGAGGTCAAATTCGGTACCGAATGCGGCATCGCGGTCAAGGCTTACAACGACGTCAAGGCCGGCGATCAGATCGAGTGCTTCGAGCGGATTGAAGTGCAGCGCACGCTGTAAGTCGGATTGCGCGTCGCGGCCTTTGCCAGTCGGGGGAGGCCGCATAGGCAAGGTCTCAGCTTGCCTCACAATCCCGAAATCCCAAATCTGTTTGAAGTCTCGATTCTCGCCCCCCAGCCCCCAGCCCCAGAAAAAATGTCCACCAAATCCTTCCACCGCACCGATCGCGTCTCTGCCCAGTTGCGACGCGACATCGGACAAATCGTTCACGCGGCCGTGCGCGAGCATGGCTTGCCGTCGATGAGTGTGTCGGACGTGGAAGTCAGCCGCGATCTCGCCCACGCAAAAGTGTTCATCACCGCGCTGCAAAGTGAGCGCGCTGCCGAAGCCATTGCGGGGTTGAAAGCGATACTGCCCGAGTTGCGCTATCAGCTCGGCAAGCAGGTAAAGATGCGCCACGTGCCCGAGCTGCACTTTCACTACGACGACTCGGTTGATCGCGGCGAGCGCATCGACGCGCTGTTGCGCGATCTGCCGCCCAGCGTTTAAGCCCCGATGGCGACGTTCTTCAGCTGACGATGGTCAAGCGATCAGCGGATCGCCCGCGCACCCAGTTTCGGCCGCTGGACGGCATCGTCCTGCTCGATAAGCCGGGCGGCATGAGTTCCAACCAGGCCTTGCAGCGTGTTCGACACCTGCTCCGTGCCGAAAAGGGCGGCCACACGGGTGCCCTGGATCCCTTGGCCACGGGCCTGTTGCCGCTGTGTTTTGGCGAAGCGACCAAGATTGCCGGCCTGTTGTTGGGCGCCTCCAAGGCCTATCGAACCGTCGCCCGCCTGGGCGTCACCACCGATACCGACGATGCCGACGGTCGCCCACTGCTGCAGCGCTCGGTCGAGCATGTCAACGCGGCCACAATTGAGGCGCTGCTTCCCGAGTTCACCGGCTGCATCCGTCAGCGACCGCCCGCCTATTCAGCGCTCAAGCGCGGTGGCGAACCGCTGTACGTCAAAGCCCGTCGCGGCGAGCAGGTCGAAATCGACGAGCGCGATGCGCAGGTGTTTGCGTTGCAGCTCACCCACTTTGAAGCGGATCGCTTCGAACTTCACATCGAATGCGCCTCCGGTACCTACGTGCGCAGTCTGGTCCGCGACCTCGGCGAGCGTTTGGGCTGCGGCGCGCATGTGGAACAGTTGCGCCGCCACTGGGTCGCGCCGTTCCATACACCGAATATGTATAGCCTGGAGCAAATCACCGCATTGGCAGCCACTGGCGATGCCGCCTTGGCGGAGTGCCTGATGCCCATCGAAGCCGCACTGATCGGCATGCCGCGGGTCGCGCTTGACGATCTGCAGTCCGCACGCTTGCAACAAGGTCAGTGCTTTCCAGTGATCGCCGAAATGGGCTTGGCGCTCGCGCTCAACCCTGCTGGCCGACCATTGGGTTTGGTCGACGTCGAAGCCGGAGGCATGTTGCGAATCCGGCGCTTGTTCATGAACTCCGCAAGCTGACTCGACAACAACACACACACGAGTAGGGCGGGTCTAGACCCGCCAAACGACGCATCGCAAGCGCCCAAGCGTCCAACCAAGTCCCGCCCTGCATCGACCCGGCTTGTCGCGCTACTTCAACCCGAGTTATCGCGTTTCCGCCACCCGGAAGTGAACCTGACCCTGTTCTTGCGCTGTTCTTGCGCACTACTTGCGCGGGTTAAGTGAACCTGACCCCGTTTTTTGCTCGCCACGCCCGCGCCGTGGCATAGCTCCATCCGGCATACCGGCAATACGCCGCCAGCGACAAGCCACTACCGCGCCACGCGTGCAACCGCATCGCCCACACCACCGCTGTGGATGGCTGCGAAAACCCGCGTCTATTCGGCGCTTACACCTGATCGACCG
>JBBQQV010000306.1:0-4381 GCA_038215505.1 Lysobacterales bacterium | reverse complement strand
CCATTGCGTTTGGCATGGGCATCGACAAGCCCGATGTGCGTTTTGTGGCGCACATGAATCTGCCCAAGTCGATTGAAGGCTATTACCAGGAGACCGGCCGTGCCGGTCGCGATGGCGAACCGGCTGACGCCTGGATGGCGTATGGCTTGGGCGATGTGGTCACCTTGTCGCAGATGATCGAGAACGGCGAGTCGTCGGATGATCGCAAGCGCGTGGAGCGGCGCAAACTTGAGGCCCTGTTGGGCTATTGCGAATCCATCAGTTGCCGGCGTGCCAGCTTGCTCGCCAATTTCGGCGAGGTATTTGCCGGCAGCTGCGGCAATTGCGACAACTGCCTGCAGCCGCCAGAGTGTTTCGACGGCACCGAACTGGCGCAAAAGGCGCTGAGCGCGGTGTACCGCAGCGGCCAGCGCTTTGGTGTCGGCCACTTGATCGACATCCTGCGCGGCAATGCCACCGCCAAAATCAGTCAGTTTGGCCACGAGCGGCTGAGCACGTTTGCAGTTGGCAGCGACCTGGATTCGAATGCTTGGCGCAGCGTGTTCAGACAGCTCGTTGCGGCTGGCTTGTTGGAGGTCGAGATCGACGGTTTCGGCGGGCTTCGCCTCACCCAAGCCGCGCCTGCAGTGCTGCGCGGGGAGACAAGAATCCAACTTCGCCGCGAAGCGGCGCGCGCAGAAAAGCGTTCACAGCGGCGCATGCAATCGGCGCGACCCAGCATCGACATTGCCGCCAGCGATGTGCCCGCGTTTGAGCGCCTGCGTGCGTTACGCGCCGAGCTCGCGCGCAAGCAGAACGTGCCGGCCTACGTGATTTTTCACGACGCCGTGCTGCGCGCGATCGCCAGCGAACAGCCTCGCAACCTCGACCAGTTCGGCGCCATCAGCGGCGTAGGTGCCGCCAAGCTGGCTCGCTATGGGGAGTCGTTTCTGGCCGCGTTGAGTGACCACGAGTAGAGGCACTGTTGCGCGTCTGGCCCGAGCTGGCACTGGGCTTGCCTCACCAGCAATGCAGCTCGCACGACCGGTCCAGCGATTTGCACGGCACAGACGGCACCAGGGCGGTCGCGTCACCCGCTTCCGCCCTTTGCCAGCGGGACTTTCAGGGTCTGGCATATGACTTGCTGCACTGCGAATGATCGCCGCGCCACTGTGGCCTGCGGCGATCAGTGAGCGATGACTCTTCCCGCTCACTCCCCTATCGCACGGAGCACACGCATGAAGAACGCAAATACGCTGCAAGAGCTGGTACAGATCGCCCATGACGGCGTCGAGTTCTATACCGAGGCAGGCAAGGAAGTAAAGGACGTAGACCTCAAGGCCACGTTTGCACGGATGGCCTCAGCCAAGCGCGATTTGATCGCCTCGCTGTCGACCAAACTGATCGCCAGCAACGAAGACGTCCCCACCGATGGCACCGTGGTCGGCAAGCTCCGCGAAATGTATGCCGATGTGCGCGCCAGCATCAGTTCCAACGAAGAGAAGATCTACGTGGCCCAGCTGGAAGCGACCGAGGACCGCTTGCTCGAGCACTACGACGCCGCGATCAAGGAAGTTGAAGATCCTTTGGTACTGGCCATGCTGAAAGCCCATATGACGCGGGTGCAGGCCTGCCACTCGGAAATGCGCAATTTGAAGTTGCGCTTCGCAGCCTGAAGCCGCCTAGCTGGCAAGCGCTAGCCAATCTTGGCAATTAAGGGCCACCCCACCTAGGCGCTTGCGTCTGAGTGGGGCGGCCTGCTCGCATGCTTTCTGGCTGGTTCTGGCTGGCCCAAGTGTCTAGCCCCGCCTAATCGAAACTCCCGTGCCCCAGCGCTTAGGCCTTGCGTTGCGCACGGCGGTCCGCTGATTTGCACGATGCGCGCGCATATTTCGGACCCTGCCGACCGCTCATATGACGTCCCAAGTCACTGTTTATATTTACTTATATTCGTTGGCACGCGTCTTGGAAAGCATTATTCGAACGCACTTCAGCGCTCTCCAACCCACCATCAGGAGGCTCCCATGTTGCATTACGCCGTGGTCTTTTTTGTCATCGCACTGATCGCTGCCGTCCTCGGTTTCGGCGGCATCGCCGGCGCATCCGCTGGTATCGCCAAGATCTTGTTTATCGTGTTTCTCGTACTCTTCGTGCTCTCCTTGATTTTCGGTCGACGCGCTCGCTCTTAGCCAGTCAGGGCCAGCCAGTCACGACTGGATCTCTCGCTAACGGGTCAGCTGGGATAGCCCAGCGGTCCATCCCAAATCGCAAGATCGTGCAGCGAAGACAGGAATGTCTTCGCTGCATTTCTGCTTGCTGCGGGCGCAACCTTGGTCGCGTGCATTAGGATTGCGTCTGCGACGACGCGGTCGCCGAGGATTTGGCTGGCGCACGGCAAGTGGATTGGAGATGCTGTCGCACCGGTAGGCCGTCCACGCGAATTCTTCGAAGTGTCGTCGGAAACCCTTGGGTTGTTTGGATCCTCCACCCGCTTACAGCAGAACCGTGACCGACAACTTTCTGACCACCAAAGCGATGCTGGTTCTGGTCATCGACGATCAAGAAGCCAACTTGCGTCTGATTGGTACGCTGTTGACGTCCGCAGGCTTCGACGTCATGCCAGCGATGTCGGCGGATCAAGCCTTGACGCGACTTGCTGCAAGCCTGCCCGACGTCATCCTGTTGGACATGCGTATGCCGGGAAAAGACGGCTTCTGGTTGCTGCAACAGCTGAAGGGTAATCAGCAAACCGCCGATGTGCCTGTGCTGTTCTTGACCGCCGCCCACGAGGGTGAGTACGTTACCCGCGCTATCGAGGAGGGCGCGGTCGACTACATCACCAAGCCCTTCGTTGCGGAAGAGTTGATCGCGCGCGTGCGGGCACACGCTGAAGCCAAGCAACTTCGTGATCGTCTGCGCAGGGCCATCACCGAGCGCGAAGAAATCAGTGCCCTGGTTGCGCATGACCTGAAAAATCCACTGTTCAACATCAGTCTCAATGCCAGCATGTTGAGCGAAGTGAGCGGCCAACCTGAGCAGGTGCTTCGGATTGCGGCGTCCATCGAGAAGTCGGCGCAGCGGGCCATGGCGTTTGTGCAGCACTATCTCGAAAATCGCGCTGACATGGAGTTGCGCCGCGGCTTCGAACCTACGGCTTGCGATCCGCTTGGCCTGATCGCCGAATTGATCGAGGAGTTGGCACCGACGCTCGGGATCAAAAACCAGCACATAAGCTGCGAGCAGAAGCTGACTGCGCATGTATTGGCAGACGAGCAATCGTTGCGAGTGGTACTGCGCAACTTGCTGACCAATGCCAGCAAGTATTCGCCCTCCGACAGTGACATCACGGTGTCGCTGCGACGTGGCAAGCCGGGGTCGTTGCAAGTGGCTGTGTTGGACCAGGGTCCGGGAGTGTCCCCCGCCGATCAGACCCGGCTTTTCCAACGCTTCGTGCGGCTCGCCTCGCGCGCTAGCGGCGGCGAATCGTCGTCGGGCCTCGGCCTAGCCTCAGCCATGCAGGAAGCGCGCTGGATGGGCGGCGAGCTGTGGTACGAAGATGCTTCGGGTGGTGGTGCGGCGTTTATTCTGGAGTTGCCGCTGGCGGGGGAATCCGCGGCATCGACGTGATGGGTTTGCGGATTCGCGCCGCTGGGCGTTAGAGACCGCTATTGATGTTTGTGATTGCTTCAAACGCCGAACTGACGGCCCTTGTGGCCCGCTGAAGTCGACGAACTCGCGGCCAGCGCTCACCCCTCCAGAATATGCATCCAAGGCCGCAGTTTTTCGCTGCGCAAGCAGATGATCTTGCCGCAGACCAGCAAGGGCATTGCCAACAACACCCCGGGAAGGCCCCATATCCAGCCCCAGAACAACAACCACAGCACGATCACCACGGGGTTCAGGGCGAAACTGCGTCCCAGCACCACCGGTGTGACCAATTGACTTTCTATGATGTTCAACATCAGGAACACCGCCGCCGGCGCGCAGGCCTGCAGGTTCGAGTCGAACTCCAGCAGGCCAACCCCGAGGAGCAGCAAGACACCAATGAATGGACCCACATACGGAGCGAAGTTGAGCAAGGCGGCGACGACGCCCCATAACAGAGCATTTGGCACGCCGAGCAAGTACATGCCCAAAGCCACGGCCGCACCCAAGCCAAAATTGATGACAGTGATCGTGCTGACGTAGCGGGAGACCTCGGACTGGATACCCCGCACCACGCTGACCGTGTTGCGCTTGTCTGACAAGGTGGGGGCGACAACAACGATGCGTCTTAACAGCACTTCGCCATACACCAGGAACAGGAACACCAGAACGGTGACCATGAGCACCGTCGCCAAGGTGTTGAACGTCCCGCCATAGCGCTTGTTCAGCCCGCGCTCGTCTTCCACCACGGTAACTT
>JBBQQV010000305.1:0-4390 GCA_038215505.1 Lysobacterales bacterium | reverse complement strand
GCGCTCCACTTCACGCATCGGTTGATTGGTGCATCCGAGACGCACCCTACGCTGCTCAAGCGCGAGGTGAGAAATTGCGGCCCAGCCCCCAGCCCCGCTCTTACGCTTCCAACGCTTCTAACGCTTCTAACGCTTCTAACGCAGCAACTTCCGCACCTTCGCCAGCGCCGCCACCAGCGCATCCACCTCATCGGTGGTGTTGTAAAACGCCAGCGAGGCTCGACACGTCGCGGCTACGCCAAAATGCTGCATCAACGGATGCGCGCAGTGCTGGCCCGAGCGAACCGCGATGCCTTCCAGATCAAGCAAGGTGGCAAGGTCATGCGCCTGTGCGCCTTCGACCAGAAAACTGATCACCGCCGCCTTTTGTTTGGCGCTGCCGAGGATGCGCAGGCCATCGACAGCGGCCAAGGCTTGGTCGGCGTAAGCAAGCAACATCTGCTCGCGCGCCTCGATGCTCTCCATCCCAAGCTGCGACAAATAGTCCACGGCGGCACCCAAGCCAATAAAGCCGGCGATATTGGGTGTGCCTGCCTCGAACTTGTGCGGCGGATCATTGAACACCGTGCCGGCAAAGCTCACTTCACGAATCATCTCACCGCCACCCAGAAACGGCGGCATCGACTGCCAATGTTCGCGCCTTGCCCACAGCCCACCCGTGCCGGTGGGTCCACACATTTTGTGGCCGGTGAACGCATAAAAGTCGCAACCGATAGCGGCAATATCGACCGCCCGGTGCGGCACCGCTTGCGAACCATCAATCACAGTCACCACGCCTCGCCGACGCGCTTCGCGGCATATCTCGCGGACCGGGTTGACGGTGCCGAGCACGTTGGAAACGTGGGTCAAGCCCAGCAGCTTCACCGCTGGCGTCATCAACTTCCACAACTGGTCCAGATCCAGCTCACCACTTGCCGTCAGCTCGACCACTTTGATTTCGGCACCGGTGCGCTGGGCAACCAATTGCCACGGAACGATATTGGCGTGGTGCTCCATCCGCGTCAGCAGGATCACATCGCCAGCGTGCAAGCGTGGCAGCGCCCACGAATAGGCGACCAGGTTGATCGCAAACGTAGTCCCGCTGCACAGCACCAGATCATCGCCGCGCACATTCAGGAACGCTGCCAACTTGCTTCGCGCGCCTTCGAATGCCTCGGGGGCTTCTGCGCCCAAGGTGTGCACGGCGCGGCTGACGTTGGCGTTGTGGTGACGATAGAAATCGTCGACCGCAGCAATCACCGACGCTGGTTTTTGCGAGGTGTTGGCCGAGTCCAAATAGACCAGTGGCTTGCCGTTTACGGTTCGACTCAACAGCGGGAAATCTCCGCGGACACGCGCCCAGTTGATCGCTGCACTCATTGGGTTGCACTCTTCAATCGGAACGGGTTGCGCACGGCTTACAAAGCGCCACTGGCATGCAAGCGACGATCCATTTGCGCCGAAAGGGTTGCCGCCAACGCCGAATCGAGCACGGCGCTCAACGGTTCGCGGCAAAACGCGACGGTGAGCAAACGCCTTGCATCGTCGAGCGGCAGCCCGCGCGATCGCATATAAAACAACGCTGCGGGATCGAGCTGACCGACGGTTGCGCCATGCGCCGCCTTGATCTCATCGGCATGAATTTCCAGCACTGGCTGAGTATCAATTTCGGCATCAGCCGAGAGCAGCAGGTTCTTGTTCGATAGCGTTGCGCTGCTGCCGTCTGCGCCCTTGTGAATGGTGATGCCGCCATGAAACACCGCCCGCCCCATGGCTGCGCCCAAACCGCGCCACGTCAATTCGCTGCTGGTGTCGCCGCAGAGATGCTGGATGCCCAAGCGCGTATCCAGATGCCGCTTGCCGTCTGCGAGCAACACGCCGTTCGCAACAAGCGATGCTCCGGCACCGCGCAGCGCGACATTCAATTCGTGCCGACTCAAGCCGGCCCCCAACTCAAGATCCAGCCGACGGTACTGCGCGCCCGTCGCCAGCTCGACATCGCTGCGTTGAAACAGACTCGCCGTCGGCGCTTCGTCCTGCACCCGCGCGTGGCACAACTCGGCGGCCTGATGGATCTCGACTTGGGTGATGGCATTGATCAAATGGCGATGCCCAGCTGCGGCGAGGTGGTGTTCAACCACACAGACACGCGAACCCGCACCCAGCTCGATCTGGTTGCGCAAATGCCACGCCAAGTCAGAGCCCGCCGGGGTTGCCAGAAATACCAGATGCAGCGGTGCCTGCGCGTTTACGCCTGCGGCTACACGCAACAGCGCGCCATCGAGCGCTAGCGCCGCATTCAGCCGCGCAAAGGTCTCGTCTGCAGCCTCAAAGCGGCGACTCAGCAGAGTCAATGGTTTCGCGGATTCGTTGCGCAAAACCGCAGACAGGGGTCTCAACTCGATGCCTTCTGGCAAGCCGTCGGTTTGCGACAGTGCGTTATCAAAGCAACCGTTGACGAATACCAAGCGCGGCGCCGGAATGTCAGCCAACGCCGGCAAATCGAGCAGCGCGCCATCATTCGAGCACGGCACCGCCAACGCGAAACTGCGCCGCTCGAAGGCGCGCAACGAGGTGTACTTCCAGCGTTCTGATCGCGAGCTCGGCAGCCCGTCGTGTAGCGCCGACGCCAGCGCAGCACGCCGCAACAAACCCAGCCGACCCGCCTCAAGTGCAGCGGTCGGCAGCGCCTCGAAGCCGGCCTTCAACGATTCGAGCAATGGGCTCACGCCGCCACCGGCGCGATGCGCTCGCGTACCCACGCATATCCATGTTCTTCCAGCTGCAAGGCCAACTCCGGTCCGCCGCTTTCAACGATGCGACCATCGGCCAACACATGCACGAAATCGGGCTGGATATAGTCCAGCAGCCGCTGGTAATGGGTGATGACGATAAAGGCGCGATCAGGCGAACGCAGCGCATTGACGCCATCGGCGACCGCCTTGAGCGCATCGATGTCGAGGCCAGAGTCCGTCTCATCAAGGATCGCCAGCTTCGGCTCCAGCACTGCCAGCTGAAAAATCTCATTGCGCTTCTTTTCGCCGCCGGAAAAGCCCTCGTTGACGGCACGGTGCAGCAACTCGTCTTTCAAACTCAGAACCGACAACTTCTCGCGCACACGCTTCAAGAATTGCATCGAATCCAATTCCGGCTCACCGCGCGCCTTTCGCTGCGCGTTGTAAGCGGCCCGCAGGAAATAGGTGTTGTTGACGCCAGGAATTTCGACGGGATATTGAAACGCCAAAAACAGGCCAGCGGCGGCGCGTTGTTCAGGCTCCAGCGCCAGCAAGTCCTGACCTTCAAAGGTCACTTCGCCTTGCGCGGCGACGTAGCCCTCGCGGCCGCTTAGCAAATAGCCAAGCGTCGACTTGCCAGCGCCATTGGGGCCCATGATCGCGTGCACTTCGCCGGGCTTTACGACGAGATCAAGCCCCTTGAGGATATCGCGCTCGCCGAGACGAACGTGCAGATTGGTGATTGACAACATGATTTCAGAGACCTTGCAAAATTTGGGTAGCGCCGGGTGTGGGCCGTCTGGATGACAACCAAGCCTTGGCGCCGCTTACGACTCACTGCGGCGGGCGCGTCGCCACAGGGTCCATAACCCCGAAGCCGCTACCGCGCCCCACACCACTTCCAGCACCACGAATGGAATGATCTGGCCCATCCAGGCTGCTAAAGCGGCAATCGCAGAACCGATCAGGTTCAACAGCAAGTAGGCGCTCGACTGAGCCGATAACACACCGCGCTGGACCAAGAAGAATGCCAACAAGAGCGTCGCCGAGCCGATACTGGCGATCCAGTCAACGGTGGTCACGAGCTAAGCCCTTGATCCATCCATGGCACCTGCGCCGGCCCGGCCATCCGTTGCCGGGCATTAGCGAAGTTGCGACCTGTAACTGCCAGCTCGGAAGCATCCGCACTCACCCAACAGCCCCCTCCAGGCTCACTTCCAGCAGCTTCTTCGCCTCCACCGCAAACTCCATCGGCAACTCGCGGAAGACTTGCTTGCAGAAGCCATCGACGATCATCGATACCGCGTCCTCCTGGGAAATGCCGCGGGCGCGGCAATAGAACATCTGGTCGTCGGAAATTTTCGAGGTGGTTGCCTCGTGCTCCACCGTAGCGCTGGGCTGCCGGACTTCCACGTACGGGAAGGTGTGCGCTCCGCAGTGTTTGCCGATCAAAAGTGAGTCGCATTGCGTGTGATTGCGCGCGTTGATCGCCGTGCGTTCAACCTTCACCAGCCCGCGATAGCTGTTCTGACCCCGACCGGCGCTGATGCCTTTGCTGACGATTTTCGACTTGGTGTTCTTGCCGATATGGATCATCTTGGTGCCGGTGTCGGCCTGCTGGCAGTGGTGCGTCAGCGCCACCGAATAGAACTCGCCGGTGGAGTCATCACCAGTCA
>JBBQQV010000304.1:0-4397 GCA_038215505.1 Lysobacterales bacterium | reverse complement strand
CAACAGAATGGCTTCAAAGTGGTGGAAGCAATCAAAGCGGCGGCGTCGCCCTTTGCGGCCAACACACGCCGTTGAAACTACTCAAACTGATCGCCAATCTGGGGTATGGCTCGCGTCGCGAAGTCACCGAGCTGTTTCGCTGCGGCTGCATTACCGATGCGACTGGCGAAGTGCTGTATGCCGACGATGCCATCGATCCCGCATTGGTTCGCATCGACGGTGAACCCTTGGACCCGCCGCCTGGCCTGTTGCTGATGTTGCACAAACCGGTCGGCTACACCTGTTCGCACAAAGATCACGGGCGCTTGATCTATGACCTGCTGCCGCCACGCTTTCGCCTGCGTGATCCGGCGCTTTCGAGTGTCGGCCGCTTGGATCGCGACACCAGCGGCTTGCTGCTGATGAGCGACGACGGCCAACTACTACATCGCATCGTCGCGCCCAAATCCAAGCTATCGAAAGTCTATGAAGTGAGCTTGGCGAATGACCTTAGCGGCGACGAGGCGACGCTGTTTGCCAGCGGCAGTCTGATGCTGGAGGCAGAGAAAACCCCGCTGCTGCCCGCTGATCTCGAAGTCATCAATGCACGCCAGGTCAGGCTGACCCTGCACGAAGGCCGTTATCACCAGGTGCGGCGCATGTTTGCTGCGGTCGGCAATCACGTCGAGGCGCTGCATCGCAGCCGAATTGGTGGGCTCGGATTGGATTCGCTGACCAGTGGTGAATGGCGGGTCTGCGGCGCGGATGAGCGCGCCTTTTTGTTCGCTGGGTCAACTTGACTAACAACCAATACGGAACCAGTGTGGTTTTTTTGGCAGAGGGGATTCACGTGGCGGCAACCTTGACCCTGAAAGACATTCCCGACGAGGTTTACGCCCGCCCGAAAGGATCGGCTGTGACACATCGCCGCAGCATGAACAGCGAGGCGATCCTTTGTTTAGAAACGGCTTTACTGCCGGCTCGAGTGGACCCGGCCGAACGCCTGCCGCGTGCGCGGCAACTGCGCAACGGGTTATCTGTTGGCTGCTTCCACGCGGACGATATTGATGTGCTCAAGCGCGCGGGCTGCGAATGATCGTCGTTGACACCCAGGTGCTGGCTTATCTGTACTTGCCGGGCGACTTCACTACCAGCGCCGAGGCGCTGCTGCAGCGAGACGCGGACTGGGCGGCGCCGGTGCTTTGGCGCAGCGAGTTCAGAAACATCCTCGCCGGCTATTTACGCCGAGGGTCATTGACGTTCACACAAGCGCTTGCTCTGCAAGCGGAAGCACAGGCACTCCTGAGCGGGCGCGAGCATGACGTCGATTCGGCGCAGGTGCTGGCCCTGGTGCGAGACACCACCTGCTCTGCTTACGACTGCGAGTTCGTTGCTCTAGCCGACCCGCTAAACGTGCCTTTGCAGACCATGGACGGCAAGCTGTTGCAGGCGTTTCCGCGGCGAGCGATAAGCCTCACTGCCAGCTGACCGTCTGCATTGGCTGGCGGTTACGACCGGGTCAGTGCCCGGATTCAGTCGGTCCTCCGACGCTACCCCGCAAACCCCAGCTTGCGACTCAGTTCAGCCAGCCGCTCTTTCATGGCCGCGTCGATTTCTTCGGGTTTGATTTTCTGGATGATGGATCTCAACACCCGTATTTCGTTCTGGTCAAACGTGCCGTCGCGCTCAGCAATCGCGACCAGTTTGGCGAGTTCCTCAGCGTCCAGTTTGCCGTCATTGGCGAAGCATTGGATCGACTTGAAAGACAGTTCGAGGTAGTCACGGCTCTCGCTCATGGGGCTCTCCTTCACGGTTGCTTGGCTGCAGATTCAATGGTGGACACTTCAGTGGTGGACACTTCAGTGGCGGGCACTTCATTGGCTGGGACTTCGGCGGCAGTTTCAGGAGTGGCTGAAACGCGGGCAGCGGCGCTGACATCGCGCGTCGCCTTGAAGGCGTTGCCTTCGTACCAGTTCGGCCACTGGCTGCTGTTGGCGAGTTGATTGCCCAACTGATACAGCGCCAACATATCTTCGACCATGCCGCTCAGATCCCACGACGCGTCATATTCATCGCTTGGCTGGTGATAGCGCTGGCTGACGTACTCGGCTTGAGCCTGCAGCCCGTAAGCCTCGCCTTTTTCAAAATGATCCACGCCGCCTTTGGCATACAGGGCGGGCACGCCGGCCTTGGCGAAGTTGAAGTGATCCGAACGGAAATAGAAGCCTTTCTCAGGCGCGGACTCCGGACGCAGGATGCGCGCCTGACGCTCGGCGATCGGGCGTAGCAGATCTTCAAGCTCCGAATTGCCCATGCCAGTGACGGTGAAGTCGCGGCTGCGGCCAATCGCGGGGAGGTTGTCCAGGTTGACCACGGCTACGGTTTTTTCCAGCGGCGTGACGGGATGCGCAACGTAATACTTCGAGCCCAGCAAGCCGGATTCTTCCAACGTCACCGCTGCAAACAACACCGAGCGCTCCGGCGGCGTTTCGCGAGTGACGAAGCGTTCGGCGATTTCCAGAATGCCGGCGACACCGGTGGCGTTGTCGGAGGCACCGTTGTAGATGGTGTCGCCGGTAAGCGTCGGGTCAATACCAAGGTGATCCCAGTGCGCCATGTAGATGATGGCCTCGTCGGGGCGGCTGGCGCCGGCCAATAGTCCGATCACATTGCGCGACTCGCTGGTGCTGATTTTGCTCTGCAGATCGAGGCTCATGGTGGTGGCCAGTGACACCGGTTTGAAGCCGGGTTGATTGGCGGCAGTGCGCAGTGCGGTGAAGTCGAGTCCGGCACGCGCAAACAGCGCGTTGGCGGCGTCAGCGGTGAGCCAGCCTTGCGCGGGCAAGCGCGGCACCGGGTCTTCGGAGGCGGGCAGATCGAACTGCGCACCCTTCCAGCCATCGCCGATCACGTTCCAACCATAGCCCGCGCCTTCGCTGTCATGAATGATCAGCGCGGCGGCGGCACCTTGCCGCGCGGCTTCTTCATATTTGTAGGTCCAGCGTCCGTAATAGGTCATCCGTTTGCCGAGGAACAGTTCCTCGTTACCCACATGGAAGCCGGGGTCATTGACCAGCATCACCACGGTCTTGCCGCGCACATCGACGCTGTAGTCGTTCCAGTTCGATTCCGGCGCGTTGACGCCGTAACCCACGAACACCATTTCACTGTCTTCGATCAGGACCTTGGGATTGCCGCTGCTGGTGCCGATCACCATCTCGGTCGATAGGGCGAGGCGAGTGTTGCCGCCGCTGTGTTTCAGGTTCAGCTCGGTGCTGGGATCCGCAGTGGTCGAGACCATTGGCACGCTCTGCGTGTAGCTGTCTCCATTGCCAGGTTTCAGGCCGAGGCGCTTGAACTGATCGACCAGGTAATCGACAGTGAGTTGCTCGCCTCGGCCACCGGGTGCGCGGCCTTCAAACGCGTCGGATGCAAGCACCAAAACGTGCTGGACGATGTCTTCGGCGGAGATTTCCGGGCCGAACGAATAGCTGCCGGCCGCTGCGGTGGGCGCGACGGCAACACTCGCCGGAACTGCCGCCGTCGGCGGGGTAATCGCCGGCTGGCAGCCGGCGATGAGCGCGCTGGTGGCGCAAAGCAATGAGGTTGCGAAAATACGCATACGTGCAGCCGGTGTTCGAATGAACGGCCGATTGTAGCGGGCGCGTCGCCTATGAACACATCGAGTGCGGCCAGGTTGCGGCCGTCACCCTTCAAGATCCAGTCAAATTCCAAACCGGTGAGAGCGCCGGAAGGCGCGATGCCAAGGCTCAAACAACCGCATCGCGCCTTCCGGCGTTGCCACAGGGGCTGAGTTGTGTCGAGCGGCGGTTTAAACGGTCAGCGCGCACTTGTCCCAATGTAACCGCGCGCAATCTGGTAAAAAGCGGCGGCGCAAGTCTACTGTTGGCGCGCCAAATTCCCGCACATGGAGTACGCATGCGAATCGCCCGCTTTTTCTTTGTTGCCAGTATCGCCGCTGCTGCTGGCCTTGTCGTTTGGCAGGTCTGGCCAACAGCCCCCGCCGCCAAGATCAACATGAAGCCCTTCGGTGGCGACTTCTGGGCGCATCGGGTCGCTTACCCCACCATGCAGTTCAGCCCGGGCTGGTATGTCGATGCCAAGGCCGAGGACGCGCGTGTGCAATCAGCGGTACCCAAGGGCGATTTCAATGACTTTTTGGCCAAGCGTTCTGCATCACCGCTTTCGCTTGACCCCGGATCATGGACTTCGCTCGGCCCAGCGCCGTTGTCAAACAGCGGCTACGGCATGGTCAGTGGGCGCATCAACGACATCGTGGTTGATCCGCGTGGACCCGACGCCGGCGGCTTGCAAACGGTGTATGCCGCATCCGATGGCGGTGGCGTCTGGAAGAGCAGCAACTGCTGTGGTGCGGGCACTACCTGGTCGGTGGTCAC
>JBBQQV010000303.1:0-4412 GCA_038215505.1 Lysobacterales bacterium | reverse complement strand
CCTGGGTTTCGTAGTTGATCACTGCGTCGGCGCCCTGAGCACGACAGACAGCGGCTTTCTCATCACTACTGACTGCGGCAATCACGCGCGCGCCGATTGCCTTGCCAATCGCCACGGCTGCCAATCCGACGCCTCCAGCGGCACCCAGCACCAACATGGTTTCGCTGGCTTGCAGCGCGCCACGATCGCGTACCGCGTGCCAACTGGTTCCCCAAGCAAGCGTCAACGAGGCAGCCAACGGCATTGGCGTCCCTGCGGGCAGCGGCATCACCAGGCTGGCCGCCACCACGCACTCTTGCGCGAAACCGCCGACGCCACACAACGCGGCGACGGGCATGCCCACGGTCAAGTGGGAAACGCCCGCACCGACTTCGATGACCTCACCCGCAATTTCTGCGCCGGGCACAAACGGCAGGTTCGGTTGCACCTGGTATTTTTTTTGAATGATCAGGAAGTCAGGGAAGTTGACGCCGGCGGCGCGCACCTTGATCCGCACTTCGCCCGCACCAAGCGCTGGCGAGGGCAACTCCTGCACTACTAGCTTCTCGGGACCGCCCCACTCATGACAGACGACTGCGCGCATCGGACCCACTCCTGTAAATGAGCAGCGATTCTGCCCTAAGGTCAGGTCGCTGGTCTGTGCTCAACAGTCACGCAACCATCGGGCTGCAGAGGTGTGGCTCACCAGCCGTGTTTCGCTGGGCGACCGGCTCACTCCACGTCTAATGCACTCGACTCCAGCAATCCAGACTCACCCAATTGGGCGCGCCAGACCGAAGCTTCTTCGGGCAGATCGCAAATGCCTGAAATCTCGCGCATGGCTTGGAAGGTCCAACTCAGTGTTTGCGTTGTCGAATTCGGATCCTCGGCAATCCTGAGCAAACCGGGCAACGCGAGATAGCGTTCGCCGATCAGCAAAGTGCCTGATTGCGCCAAGCCGCAGAACGCGCGCTCACGGACTACGGCCGAGACATCGTTGACCGCAATCGACAGCAGCGGCTTGACGATTTCGCTACCGCCCAATTTTGCCAGCGCATCGACTGCCCAGCGTCGGCTGTTCTCGTCTGCGTCGACAGTCGATTGCAACAGCTCACCGTAGATACGCTCGCGCTCGACGCCGCGCGCAGCCATCACCCCAAGACTCCGCAACGCCCATGGCCCGGCATGCTCGGGATCCTCTCGCATGCGCCCCAGCAAACGCTCGACTTCGGCTGCGGACTTTTCCAGGTTGAACTGCGCCAGATACAGCTCAAAACCGGCCATGCGCACCTCGATCAAGGGTGCGTTGATGGCGGTGTCGATGAGTGCGCCGAGCTTGTCGGTGGGCTTGATTTGCCCGCGCCATGAATCGGCTTGCTGGATCACATACTCGGGTGCGCCGGCGAACCGATTGATCGCCAGTTCCAGCGCGCGTTCTGCGCGGGCCTGCGCCGGCAGCTGCTCCACCATGCCTGCATAAAACGTATCAAAGCGCGGGTCGGTCGAGGCGCCACTTTGAAACAAGGGCTCAGCGATCCGGCGAAGTTACTCCAACGCCACGTTGCGCAATTGCGGACTGGCGGCGATCGCCGCGCTCGCCAACAATATAAAACCTGCGAATGCCCAGCGCCATCGCATCACCTTCCCCTCGGTTCACGCCTCGGGGCTCCTCTAATCCACATTTTGCCGAAGGTCGCGGCGGCGGGCAGGTTCTGCAGATGCGCGCTTACTTGGCGATCAACAACAACACTGATCGCCCTTCCAGCCCGTAGTTGGTTCCCTCGCCGCCCAGAAAAGCCTCTGCGCCCGGGGCTGCCACCATGTTGGGGCCGTCATTCCAGCTGGCGGTGTCGGTCACGCGATACCACTGCTTGCCTGCGCCCGGCCACGGCAGCGAGAAGTTCACGTTGCCGGACCAGCCGTTGTAGGCGATGTAGATCGCGCTGCTCGGGTCACCCAGCTCGCTGCCGTCGATGCGCCACGCAAGCGCATGGTTTGAAGCACTATTGAAATAGGCGGCATCGGCCTGCGCGCCGTCCGGCCTGAACCAGCGCAGCTGCTCCATCACGTTGCCGTTAGTGTCGACGCTTGCGTAAAAGTTGGCTGGGCGTAGCGCCGGGTGTGCTTTGCGGAACGCGATCATGCGGGTGACGGCGGTCTTGTGATTGTTGTCGTCGGCGTCAAACGTCCAGCTCAGCCAATTGGCGGCAGAGTCGAGGTTGTAGGTGTTGTTGTTGCCGAATTGGGTGCGTAACACTTCATCACCGCCAGTGAACATTGGCACGCCAGCGCTCAGCAAGGTCAATGCCATCCCGGTGCGTGCCGCCTTGCGTTGCTGAGCGAATGCGCCGCCTTGGTCCCAACTGATGTTGTGGTTCTCACCACCGTCGGACGGCCCATACGGCCATGGCTGATTGTTCTGCTTGCTGTTGTAGGAATACAGATCGAGCAAGGTGAAGCCATCGTGGGCAACCATGAAGTTGACCGAATGCCAAGGCTTGCGACCGTCATCGCCGTACAAGTCCGACGAGCCGGAAAAGCGCGAAGCCAGTACGCCGGTGGTCAGCGTCGCCACCCCAAGTTGATTCTGCTTCGTGCGCACATCATCGCGGAACTTGCCATTCCACTCGACCCAGCCGCTGGGGAAGTTGCCCACTTGATACGAATTGCCGCCAATCGCCCACGGCTCGGCAATCAAATCCACGCCGGTGCCACCCAGTGCCGGCCGCGGTGGCAGTTCGTTAACGATGCGATTGATCGCGTTGCCGCCGTCAAATTTGTCGTAGTTGAAACAGCCGTGCTGGCAACTGTTGCCCAGCACCGAGGCCAAATCGAATCGGAACCCATCCACGCCCAGCGCGTCGCGCCAGTAGGCCAGTGAGTCGATGATGAGATTCTGCGCGGTGATGTTGCGGGTGTTGTAGTTGCCGCCGACGCCGGTGTTGTCCCAGGAATATTGCAGGTCGCTGGTCAGCGAGTAATAAGTCGGGTTGTCGAGACCACGAAACGATTGCAGGTTGTAAACAGTGAGGCCATCGCTGCCACCCCACGCGCCGCCTTCGCCGGTGTGGTTGTAAACGACGTCGATGAACACCTTGATGCCGACGTCGTGAAACGCTTTCACCATTGCCTTCCACTCGCGAGTCGGCCCACCGGCGGTTTTGTCAGACGAGTAACGCCGATCTGGGGCGAAATAGTTGAGCGTCATGTAGCCCCAGTAATTGTCGCCATCGCTCGAAGTCGGATTGACATCGTTGCTGTCGTTCTGGGTTTCCTGCACGGGCAAGAACTCGACGGCGGTCACGCCGAGACTGGCGAGATACGCCGCCTTCAAGGCCGCGCCCGCATAGGTGCCGCGCTTGGACGCAACGATGCTGGTGTCATTCATGGTCAGCCCGCGCACATGCACTTCGTAGACGACATCGTCTTTCAAGGCGCGGGTCGGTTTGCTTCCAACAGACGTGGTGCTCGGCACCAGCACAACTCCTTTCGGGGCGCATGTGCCGCTGTTCTTGTTCCGATGGGTGGCACCGCTGGCGTAGATCGTGCCGTCGCTGCAGGTTGCGGTATTCGGGTCTTGGCTGATCTCGCGGGCATAGGGATCAAGCAGCAGTTTGTTCGGATTGAAACGATTGCCATTGGCGTCGATATCGGTAATGAAGCCGACTCCACTGCCCTTGCTCCAAGTGCTCGCGTAGGGCCAGTTCGGTCCCCACGCGCGATAGCCGTAATACACCGTGCCGGTGATCCCGTAGGTGTTTTTCAAGGTCGACACCAGCGTCGTCTTGCTCCAGACATTGGTGCTTGCGTTCCTGGTCAATACATAGCGCACCAACTCCTGCGCGCCCGAGGGCGTCTTGTACAGCCATACCTCGATGCGGGTGGCACGCGATGAGTAGACGTTGAAAGTGATGTTGGTCTGGCCGGCGTCGTAGCGCGCACCCAATTGCAGCGTGTCGATCGCTGCGGTGACCGGCGCACTCAAACCAAGCAGTCCCATCGCAAACATTGCGCACACTAAAGCCTGCCGAAGCAGCAGAAAAATTCGCATTGAGCTCCCCTCCCAGGGGTGTAGACACGTCCAACTGACCTTGCTGGCAGCCGTGGTGTGGCTACCTTGAGTCAGATTCGCTTGAGCGTTGTCAAGTGCTGGGGACTATACGGCTCAGCTGACCCGCATTCGCGAGACAGGCGGGACATGCATTCGTATTCACGTGCTCTGCAAGCGTGCGATGCATTCGTATTCATCGCACAGCGAAGCTGGCGCGGTCGCAAAGAACGCTCGATCACTCGCTCTGGATTGAAGCTATTGTGGCGTTGCATTCTTTTTGGAACTTAAGCAACGCGGCTCAAGATCTTGCGGAGCTGCTGTTGCGCTAGCTCATGATCTTCACTCTTGGGTCCCCATTGGGCTCGCACCGAGCAGCGGAGCC
>JBBQQV010000302.1:0-4413 GCA_038215505.1 Lysobacterales bacterium | reverse complement strand
CTGGGTGTGCAGACTTAGCGGCCCCACTTCGATGATCGCCGAGCCGGCATTGCCGAGTCGACGCTCCAGCACCCGCAAACGCGCCAACAACTCGGCACGTGCGAACGGTTTGGTCAGATAGTCGTCGGCACCCAGATCGAGCCCGCGCACGCGGTCCTCAATGCTGTCGCGCGCCGTCAGAATCAGGACTTGCGTGCTTGGCGCGTGGCGCTTGGTTTGCGCAAGCACTTGCAACCCGTCCATATCGGGCAAGCCCAGATCAAGCAGCAGTATGTCCGGCGCCTCGGCATGAACAGAGGCGCAGGCTTCCTTGCCTGACGCCACCCAATTCACCACGAATCCGGAGTGCTGCAACGCGTCGACGATGCCGTCAGCGATCAGCGGATCATCCTCAGCCAGCAGGATGCGCATGCAGCCAAACCGTTTGCATTCCGCTAGATTTTCTCGCGGACGAGGCTGAGCTTCTCGTTGATCTCAGCCCGACGCCCGGCGTCGGCCGCTTCTCGACCGGGGCGCGGGGGCGCAACCAGTGCCTTCTCAAAGACTCGCATGGCCTCGGCATACCGATCTTCCTCGTACAAAAAGTCCGCATAGAAAAAATTGGAGTCGATGCCATTCGGATTAAGAGTCAGCCCTTTGGCAAGCAGTTTCTCAGCTTCTTTGTCATCGCCGAAACCGACCGGCCAACCGGGCACCTGGTAATACAGTGAACCCAGACTGGTGTAGGCCGAGCCCGCCATCGCCGCAGGGTCAATCTTGATCGCCTGCTCAAATAGCACTTTCGCACGCTTCACTTCGCCAAGCGCACCGAGCCCGCCTTTTGCACCGGCATAGGTGGATCGAATGATGCCTTCCCAGATCAGGTAGGCAGGTTGCTTGGCGTTGGCGCTGCTGAGTGCTTCGGCTTCGGCAACCAGAAGCGCAAAGGCTTTTTCCTGCTCTGTGGCAGGCAGCTGATACTTCACTTCGGCCCAGCGGGTTTGCAGATGCGCGATGTCGCTGGCTTCGTCGGCCTGGGCGGTAACGGCACCGATGGCCAGCAGCGCGGCTGCAACCCGAGTGAAGGCCATGGGGGAACGGAAAACGCGGGACATGAGAGTCTCCTTCAAGACACGATGGATGAGACAGGCGCGTTCAAGTCGCGGCTGGGGTCTGCAAATTGCTTGATGCGGGAAAGCGTCTTGCGCAACCCGCCGTCGACCAGACCGGGCAACAGCGCGTTGACACGCAGAAACAGACGCTCTGGCCAACCGATGGCGCGATCGCGCATGCGCTTGGCGAGCAACATGCGTTCGACCTGGATGGCGACCAGTTCGGGCGGGTCCATCGCATTGCCGAGCGCCTCGTTCATGGCGCAAACCGCATCCGTGTTCAGCGCCGTGCGGGTAGCTCGCGGCGCCAGATAGGCCACCTGCAAATCACCGTCAGCCAGCTCACGTCGCAACGCTTCGGTGAATCCACGCAGAGCAAATTTGCTCGCGCAATAGCCGCTGAACCCCGGATAGCCAAGGCCTCCAAAAGTGGAGCCGACGTTGATGATGCGTCCAGAATCAGGATGGAGGTAGCGCAGGCTCAGCTGGGTCAGCAGGATCGGCGCGGTGATATTGGTGGCCAACAGCCGCTCGATGGCTTCAGAACGCGCGTCGGCGAGCAAACCGAACTGGCTGATTCCCGCGCAGTTGATCAGCGCGTCCAGCGGCCGACCCGCGTCTTCCAGCGCGCGTTCAATGGCCGCGCGCCCGACGGCGGTGGTGATGTCAGCCTGTACAGCGATGTGCGGTTTGCCCAGACATGGCAATGAATGGCGCAGCACGCCCAAGCGGACTTCAGATCGCCCCACCAGCAGTAGCTGCGCGCCGGCTTCGCTGAGCCGACGGGCGATGGCGGAGCCGATACCGCCGTTGGCGCCGGTGAGCAGGACAAGTGCGTTATGGATGCGCATGGGATCAGGCCGCCAAGGCCAGCGCACCGCTTTCGATTGAACGGAAAATGTTTCCGTACAAATGGAAGAACTGCTTGGCGGCACGGACGATGTCCGCTTGATCGGTCGGATCCTCCACGGTGTTCATCAGCTTCTCGAAAAACACCATGTGCTGCAGATCGAGGCTGCCATGCGAACGCAGGTAGGAGAACGCATTCTTGGGCAAACCGAGTTGCTTCTGGATGATGTCTGCGGCCAAGGTCGCGAGGCTGATGCTGGTCCCTTCGAGCACAAACACCATCCCGAAAAATCCCATTGGGTTGTTGCGCATCACGGTGTCGTAGGCGTAAGCCACCATCAGTTCGGTGGCCGGGTTAGGGCGACTCAGTCGGACGTTTTCTTTGTCTTCACCGCAGGCGGCGATGTCGTTCAATATCCATTCCTGGTGACCGATCTCCTCTTCGATGTACTCGGCGATTGCGCTGCGGAACGCCTCCTTGTGCATCGGCAAGCGGCTGCCTGCTGCCATCAACAGCGGAACCGTGTGGCGAACGTGATGGAAGGCCTCGCTGAGAAAGGCGATGTATTCGTGCTGGCTGAGGGGTCCTTCGCCCAAGCAGCGCTTGATCAGTGGCGCGGCCAGCAGGTACTGCCGGTCCACCTCTGTTTGCACCTTCAACTGTTCAAAAAATGGCATGCAAAGCTCCTGATTCGGTGGTCTGAAACGTGGGTGAATAGAGCGCGGCAATGGCAGCGGCATAGCGAGCAGCAATGACCTCGCGGCGAAGTCTGCCGTTGTCGGTAAGCGCGCCGTTGGCAAGCGAAAACGGCTCGGTCGCAACGATGAAGCGGCGAACTTTTGCGTAGTCAGGCAGGGTTTCGTTCATTGCCGCGATGTCGACGGCAAGCTGGGCGGCATCCACCGCTGGCGAACGCGCAACCAATACAGCCGCGCAAAAGGGCTGGGCATCGCCGATCACCATCGCCTGGGCGACAGACGCGCGCAGTGACAGCTCGGACTCCAGCCACTCCGGAGAAATGTTTCGGCCAAAGCTGCTGATCAGCAGATTCTTCTTCCGCCCGGTGATGTAGAGATAGCCTTGCCCGTCGATATGGCCGATGTCACCGGTGTCAAACCAAGTGAGCTGGGGCTGCGCGTCGACGCTGGGCTGGCCCAGATAGCCGGAGAAGATGTTGCCAGCGACTTGGCCAGCGACTTGGCTAGCAACATCGCCAGCAACATCGCCAGCAACGTCGCCAGCCACTTGAACCACACCGCCGATGACCCGCACGCGCAGGTGACTCAGCACTTTGCCCACACTGCCGATTCGATTGGCGCGTGGTGAGTTCAGACTGACCACCGAGGCGCATTCGGACAGGCCGTAGCCCTCGAATACGGGGATTCCCAACGCGTGGGCCTGCGTCAGCAGGGCTGGCGGCGTGCTGGCACCGCCCACCGCAATAAAGCGCAGCGAGCGCGGCAAGGTGACACCTTGGCTGACTGCTGCCACCAGACCCGCCAGAATTTGCGGCAGCACAATCAGGCTGTTGGGCTGCTGCTGATGCAATGCCTTCAGCAGCAACGGCATATCGAGCTGCGAGCTTCCCAACAGTCCAATGCTGGGGCCGGGCAGGACGATGGCGGTCTTGCCAAGCAGGATCGGCACGTAGATGCCGGCAACGTTCTCAAGCAGCGTGCTGAGCGGCAGCAGGCTGAAGTGCGCATTCAACCCGTTGTCGCTGGCTTCAGCTTGGCTGGCTTCAGCTTGGCTGGCTTCTGCTTGGCTGGCTTCTGCCTCATGGATTCGCTCCGCCAGCGCGGACGTCACCGCGTCCAGCGTCGCGCTACTCAAGCAGACGCCCTTGGGTTGGCCGGTGGTGCCGGAGGTAAACGTGATTTTGCAGGTTTCCGGCGGCGTGGACTTTGCCGCTGGACGGCAGGTCGACTTCAGCAGGCCCGATGTCAGCGGGTCAAGGTAGATTGCAGGCACCGGCGACGACACTCGGCGCAGGGTCGGCAAGCCGTCGCTGATCGCTCCGCACGTCAGCACATGGCGTATCCCAGACGATGCAGCCACGAATGCCAACTGCGCAGGTGAAAAGAATCGCGGCAACGGGATGATCGGAATGCCGGCTTGCCAGGCGGCGAGATCAGCGATTACCCACTCGATCTGGTTCTCGCCCCACAAGCCCAGCAGCGACACCTGCTGTTGCCGCAACCAGCACGCCAGCACGTCTACGTATTTTGCCAAAGCCGCGTAGCTGACAACGCGTGCTTCCCCGCTTTCGGCAACGCCGCGCAGGGCAACCGCCTCGGGCTGCAGGTGCGCATGCAAGTGCAGCGCTGCGAGTACCGTAGTTTTCATCGACACAGACCGGGTCAGCCGATAACGTGAGCCGGGCACTGCCGGAACTCGGCAACCACGCGATCCACTTGCGCAGAAACGGCGCGCGCAGCTGATCGATAAAGCAAGCCCTTCCGCGCCATGTTT
>JBBQQV010000301.1:0-4416 GCA_038215505.1 Lysobacterales bacterium | reverse complement strand
CCTTCAACGCCAGCACCGGGATTCCCGAGACCATCAGGTTGCGTCGCAGCAGCGCAGGCCGCAATTCGGATTTGCCAGCCAAGGCAGCAATTACTGGCAGATGCTCCGCTTGAATGAGGGTGATACCGCGCTTGCCGCTGCCACCGGCGAAGCGATCACCAATCAGCCCTTGGCCTGCGATGGCCTCAGCCTCGACCGGCTCGTGCATGGGTGCTTCGCGCGCTGGCCGCACGCCAATCCACTCAACCTGGCCTGCGCGAGGGAACTGCGCAAGCAGCTTGGAGAGCGCACTGCCGGCGGAAAACGCCATTGGATTCAACCCTTTGAAGAGGTCGCAATGCTAGCATGCGGCATGTTTGCCGAGCTTCCACCGCTGCCGATTGAAGACGCGCCGCTGCCCTACGTCATGCAGCTCGAAGCGCGCCCACTGGATGCCATCACCGGCATCGTGATTCATTGCACCGAGCTGCCCGATTTGGCCACCGCGCGCGAGTACGGCGAGCGCGCGCTGTATCCAAGCGCGGGCACCGGCAACAGCGGCCACTACTACATCGACCGCGACGGCCGCGTGCTGCGTTATGTCATCGAGACGCGGGTCGCGCACCACGTAGTGGGCTACAACGACACGACCGTCGGCATCGAACTGGTCAACAGCGGTCGTTACCCGCACTGGCTGGCCAGCAATCACCAGGCCATGCGCGAACCCTACCCCGCCGCACAAATCGCCGCCTTGATCGCCCTATTGAAGATCCTGAGCAACCAATTGCCCAACGTGCAATGGATCGCTGGTCACGAGGATCTGGATCGACGACTGCTCGCCGCCGACGACGACCCCAGCAAGCAAGTGTCAAGAAAGCGCGACCCTGGCCCCTTGTTTCCGTGGACGCAGGTGCTAGAGGCGATCACCTTGGATCGATGGTCGCCTCCAGCCGCGCCCGAGTAAGCGTGTTGTCTAACCGATGCTGGATCGATTAGCTCGGCCGATCAGCTCAATTCATCAGCTTGCCCGCGACTCCGGCAATCGATCCTTCATCGCCAAAAACGGGCGTTCGATCAGCAAGTAAGAGGCGATGGCGAACGCAAACGTCAGCGGCACTCCGATCAGGACGAGGCCCCAGGTTTCCATCCCGAACGCCACTCGCAGCACGTTGTAGATCGGAAAGTGCCAGATGTAGAGGCCGTAGCAAATGCGTCCGAGAAAAACCAAAGGCGGGACAGAAAACAGGCGGTGCGCCAGGGTCACCTGCGGCAGGGCGAGCGCGGCAACCAGCAAGGTCGACAGCAGGGAAAAGACGAAGCTGCCTCCGGCATACATCGCCCGCATTTCCCATTGCAAGGTATAGCCGGCAACCAGCAGCGCCACCACGATAGGCATCGCCATTCTCGCCACCCAACGCTGCAAAGCAACGTTGTCGCGTATCTGCGGCAGGGCCAAGGCGATGCCGAGCGCGCAACCCAGCAGCAATGCATCCGCGCGGGTATCAGTGCCGTTGTATAGCCGCGCAATTGACGCGCCGTCGAAGCTCAACCAGCTTCGCCACAGCGCGAAGCCAAACGCGACTGCCAGCACCACCATCAAGGTGCGTTTGCGCAAGCCAAAGCACTTGAGCAATCCCGCCAACAACAGTGGCCAAAGCAAGTAGTACTGTTCTTCAATCGACAGCGACCAGGTGTGGCCGAGGAACTGCGGCATCGGCACTTCGAATGCTCGCGTCCAATTGGACACGTACAGCCCCGCCACCGCGATCTGCTTCAAGTGTCCGCCAAAATCATCCAGCAACAACCACGCGGCCACTGCGAACACCGCCAGCATCACGTAGTTGGCGGGAAACAATCGCAGCGCGCGCCGATAATAAAAGCGGGTGAACTGGATGCGGCCATCGCGACGCCAACCCTTCAGCAGCAGCGCCGTAATCAGGTACGCGCTCATGATGAAGAACGTGTCCATGTAAACGAACGATCCCGGACACCAACTCTCCTTGATGTGCGCGGCCATCACGCCCAGGGTCATGGTGCCGCGCAAACCATCCAACGCTGGCCGGTAGCCAAGCGGATAGTGATTGGGGTTTTCGAGGAGCGGCGCTAACAGTCGACTGAGCACGCGAAAGTGGCTGGCGTTAGGGGCTGCAAGTCTCACAGGTTTACAGGCCGGCTTCGATAGCTCGAAGGCAGCACTGCCGCCCTTTCCCCGCGATATTTGTCGCATGGGCGCTTGCGTATAATTTGCAGCCCGCTCGCCGCACGTCGCTCAACTATGCAAACCGTTGTATCCGAACTGTTGGATTTGCTGGCGCTTGAGCGACTGGAAGACAACCTGTTTCGAGGCGCCAGTCGCGACATCGGCACCCGCTATGTATTTGGCGGCCAGGTGCTCGGGCAATCTCTTTCCGCTGCCCAGCAGACAGTCGAAGCCAACCGCGCCGTGCACTCGCTGCACGCCTATTTCCTGCGCGCGGGCGATATCGAGGCGCCGATTGTTTATGACGTCGACCGCACCCGTGATGGCGGCAGTTTTTCGGTACGCCGGGTCACCGCGATTCAGCATGGCAAACCCGTGTTTGTGCTGTCTTCTAGCTTTCATGTTCACGAAGAAGGCGCCACCCATCAGCTGTCGCCGCCGGAAGTACCAAAGCCGGAAGACTTGCCCGAATCCGAGACCCTGGACAGCGAGACGCTGGCGCAGCTTCCGGCAAAAATGCGCCGATGGATGTTTCGTAAGGGGCCGTTCGAGTTTCGTCACGTATATCCGCGCAATGAGCTGAAACCGACCAAACGACCACCCTATCAGCAGGTCTGGTTTCGCCTGGTCGACCGCATTCCCGACGATCCTGCCTTGCATCGGGCAATGCTTGCGTATGCCTCCGACTTTCATCTGATCGGCACCACCACCTTTCCGCACGGCATTTCCTACCTGCAGCCCAATGTGCAGATGGCCAGCCTCGATCATGCGATGTGGTTCCTGCGGCCGTTTCGCGTTGACGAATGGTTGCTGTACGCCTGCGACAGCCCGAGTGCACAGGGATCACGCGGCCTTGCCCGCGGCAGCATCTACGATCACAAGGGCATACTGGTTGCGGTCACCGCGCAGGAAGGCCTGATTCGTGTGGTACCGGCTGAAGCCAGCGACTGAAGCCGGCGCCTGAAGCCAGCGCCTGAATTCAGCTGGGAGCGACGGCGCGTGCTCTATCATCCGCGCCGTCCCATATCGAGAGCCATTCACCATGCGGCAGATCTTCACCTCGCAACGTTTGGAAACCGTCGAAGGCGTGGTGCGCCTGCTCAACGATGCCGGCATCGAGACCTGGACCGAAGAGCGGCGCTCTTACAAGGGCAATCACCGCGGGCATTTCAGCTATTCCGAGCCTGACCGCTATCCGCATCCGTCGGTGTGGGTGGTCAACACCAACGATCAGCCGCGCGCGCGCGAACTGCTGCGTGAGGCGGGTCTGATGGAATCTACCCGCACCGAATCATTACTGCGATTGCCAGAATCCAAAGCCCCGCCGCGGCGATCAATGATCACCCACCTGCGCATGATCCTGTTGCTGATCCTGACGGTGATGGCGGGGATCACTTCGGCAAAAATGCTAGGACTTGTGTAAAGGCTTCACGCATGCCCACCCAGAGCCAAGCCTTGGGACTGTTCATTTCGATCTAACAGCGTCGTGACACGAGCGGCCTGCACTTAAGCGTTGGTTGCGAAGCCTCCCTTGGAAAGACTCGGCAAGCGCCGCCGGCCTGGGAGTCAAGCCACCTCACCCGCCAGATCGGCGTCCCACCACTCGCCCTGTGACCTTCGACACGCTCGCCAGCGCGCGAATGGGCACATGCTACCGAGTTGATTTCAGCGCCCGCCGCCCACCCACCCGCCTGATCGAATCGGATCGCATCGGATCGGATCGGGCATCACCCTCAAACCGGAGACTCTTCCAATGTTGTCAGTTTCTTTCAGTCGCCTCGCCTTGAGTCTTGCCATCGTCACCGCGCTCGCCGCCTGTGGCGCCTCCACCCCGCCGGCAGAAGTCGCGCCTGTCGCGACCCAGGCACCGGCCCCTGTGGTACCGGTGTTCAGCGTCAACCAAGAGGCATTGACGCCCTTGCCGATGTTGAAAGCGGCCGATGTTGCCGCCGACGTCGCTGCCTGCGGTGACTTTGCTGGCAAGGTCAATGGCACGTGGTTGGCTGCTAATCCGGTGCCGGCTGACCGTACCACTTGGGGCAGCTTTGACGCACTCGGTGAGCGCTCGCGGGATGTGCAGAAGCAATTGGTTGAGTTCGCCGCAGCGGCGCCAGATGCCAGAGGCGTCGACAAGTTGGTCGGCGACATCTGGGCAACCGGAATGGACGAAACAAAGATCGAGGCCGCCGGCCTCTCTCCAATCCAGACCGATCTGGACGCGATCACTGCCCTCACCG
>JBBQQV010000300.1:0-4424 GCA_038215505.1 Lysobacterales bacterium | reverse complement strand
CCTGTTTGTGCAAAGCCCAGGGCTGTGGATCGGCATCTATCTGGTTTTCATCGGTGTGTTGATCGGGGCATCACTGGTTCCGATCCTCGGTTTCATTGCCCAAAGCGTGCTGTATCCGGTGCTAGGCGCTGGCATCGCGCTGGGCTGCGACCACTTGCGACGCGGCCAACCGCTTGAGTTCAGCCATTTGTTTGCCGGATTTTCCCGCAACAACACGCAATTGATGATCGTTGGCGGCATCTACTGCGTCGGCATCATCATCGTTATGGTGGTCGCGTTCGTGCCAACCATCGGTCTGGTCGGCGGCATGGCCTTTGTGGGTGGCGGTGACCCCGATGCCTTGATGGCCATGATGGGTTTTCCGATCCTGATCGGTTTCTTGCTCTATTTCGCCCTGTTGATGCCCCTTGTGATGGCCGTCTGGTTTGCGCCGAGCCTGGTGATCTTGAACGATGTGCCCGCCGTGGATGCGATGAAGATGAGCTTTTTCGGCTGCCTTAAAAACGTGTTGCCGTACCTGTTGTGGAGCTTGGTGGTGCTCGGCTTGGGCATCCTGGCGACCTTGCCGCTGTTTCTCGGCTGGCTGGTGCTGATGCCTTGGGTCGCCGCGTCCAACTACTGCGCCTATCGCGACATCTACTACCGCGCATAAGTCTCTTTGCCGCGCATGCTGGACACCACGTTTCGGGCGGCGACGCCTGAAGGCATTGAGCTTGAGATTCGGCCCGCCGGTCCGGTGCCGCGCGCGTTGGCGTGGCTGGTCGACTTGTTATGGCGCGCCGCCGTCATGTTCGTGCTGGCGATGACCTTGGGCTACTTCGGTCACTTCGGCACCGGCATCATGCTGCTGGTCTGGTTCGCTTTGGAGTGGCTGGTGCCGGCCTGGTTTGAGGCCTATTGGGATGGCGCGACGCCCGGCAAGCGCGCGCTGGGTATCCGCGTCATCGCTGAAAACGGCGCGCCAATCGGCTGGAACGCTGCCTTGTCGCGCAATTTGCTGCGCTTTGCTGACTTCCTGCCGGCGATGTATTTCGGCGGGCTGCTGACCATGGTCTGCAACGCCCGCTTTCAGCGCCTGGGCGACATGGTCGCCGGCACCCTGGTGATCCATGTTGACCCGCCGTTGACCCGCCGTTCAATCAGCGAGGTGCCTCCGCAAGCACCGCGACGCCCCTTGTCGCCAGAAGATGCGCGGACCCTGATTGACCTCGCCGAGCGGTCGACGGAGTTGGGCCCCGAGCGCACCGAAGAGCTGTTGGCCTTGGCGCAACCGTTGCTCGGCGGCAAGCTGAATCCATCCGGCTTGGCCGGGATTGCGCACTTCTTGATCGGCTCACCCTTGATTGGCTCACCTTTGATCGGCTCACCCGTGATTGGCTCACCCTTGGTCGGTTCGGCGGAGCAGTCGCGTGCGCCAGGCTGAGTTTGAGCGCCGTTATCGGCTGGACTGGACGCGATTCGAGTTGTGGCTGCAGCGACGCTCCTTGCGTCCCAGCGCACGCGCCGCAGTCGCCCTGCGATTAGGTGAAGACAACCCCGAGCCGCTGCCCATCAGCGAAATTCCGGCCCGCTATCGCGCCTTGTGTGCGCAACTCTCGCTTGCCCGCGAGCGGCGCTATGCGCCCGCCCTGGTGGAGCGTTTGCACGCCTTGGTGCAGGCCGGTCACCACGTCTTGTATGGGGCGCAATCGGGACAGCGCTTGCATGTCAGCGAGTTTCTCTCCGGCGGCTTTTCACGCTTGTTTCGCCAGCAGTGGCGGCCCATCACTTTGGCGGCGCTGCTGTTCTTTGGGCCATTGCTGGGGTTGATCGCAGCGATCCAGTTGTATCCGCCGTTGGCCAGCATCATCGTCAGCCCCGAGCAGCTCACCCAGGCTGAGAACATGTATCAACCGGATACCGAGCGTTTGGGTGATCGGCCAGCCAGCACGGCGGCCGAGATGTTCGGCTTCTATGTGTTCAACAACGCGCGTATCGGCTTCCAGACCTTTGCCGGTGGCGTCTTGCTGGGCGTCGGCAGTCTGTTTTTCCTGATCTTCAATGGCGTGGTGATTGGTACCGTCGTGGGGCATCTCACTGCGGTGGGGTTGGGTCCACAAATCTGGTCGTTTGTGGCCGGCCACAGCGCGCTTGAACTCACCGCCATTGCGATCTCTGGCGGTGCAGGCTTGAAGCTGGGTGGCGCGCTGCTGCGACCGGGGCGACGCTCTCGCCGCCGCGCCCTGGTGGAGGAAGGACGCATCGCTTTGCAGTTGGCGGCCGGAGCAGGCTTGATGTTTGTTGCAGCGGCTGGCGTCGAGGCCTTCTGGTCGCCCTTGGTGATGTTCGATCTGAAGGTCAAGTACTGGGTCGGCGTATTGGGTTGGGTGCTGTTGGGTGCGTATCTGTTGCGAGTAGGTCGCCGTGCGAGTTGAGGCGCTGGCCATCGCCCTGCGTGCGCGCCAAGGCTGGGAAGCCATTGATCTCGGCTTTCGCATGGCCACGCACTGGGCGCGACCGCTTTGGACTGTCTGGCTGGCGGTTTACGTGCCGCTGGCGGTGGCGTTGATCGCCGCGCTCCACGCCGAGCCGATGGCCGCTGCGTTGGCGATCTGGTGGAGCAAACCTGTCGCGGATCGCTTCGCTCTGTTTGTGCTCAGTCGGCGCGTGTTCGGTGATCCGGCAACCCTTGCGCAGACCTTGGCCAGCTGGCGCAGTGTGCTGACTCCGGGACTGATCCGTGCCTTGTTGTTGCGACCGTTTGGCTGGGATCGCAGCTTTCTGCAACCCATTCCATTATTGGAACGGCAACGCGGCGCAGCGGCGCGTCGGCGGGCGGCGTTGCTGGGTCGCCGTCTGGGTGGTCACGCGATGGCGCTGGCGATGGTGTGTTTGTGTTTCGAGTTGGTGGTGATGTTGGCGCTGGCGTTGTTTGGCAGCCTGCTGACGCCCGCGGCAGAGGTCGGCGGCGCGACCGTCGCGTCCGACTTGGCCGAAGCGCTTGGCATCGAGTGGTGGGGCATTGGAATGACGCTCGCCTATGCGCTGGCGGTGGCAGTGGTCGAGCCATTTTTTGTTGCTGCCGGATTCGCCATGTACCTAGTGCGCCGCACCCAACTCGAAGGCTGGGATATCGAGCTCGCGCTGCGCACGGCGGCGGGCGAGGCGAGCGCTGGGCCTGTGGTTGCCGAAACCCGCAGCGGACCGCCCAAGTTGAATGCCTTGGGAACCCTGGCCATCGCCGCGTTGGCAGGTTTTGCGTTGGTCGGTGCAACGCCCGTGCACGCCGACGTGCCGGTCAACAAAGGCCAATTGCTGGCGTCGCAATCGCAAGATGACGCACCCGCGCCGCCGCCCGCGCCGCTGGACACGCCGGCCAGGCGCGCTGCACTGGATGTGTTGAAGCAACCGGAGTTCGGTCACACCGTCGAGCGCATGCGTTGGCGGCTGGACATCGGCAAAGACGAAGAAAAGGAACCCAGCGCAACCGATCTTGACTGGTTGCGCGAGATTGGCGAATGGGCAGCCGCCGCGATGCGGGTGACGATGTGGCTGCTGCTGGCGATTCTGGCCATGGCTGTGGTCTGGCTGCTGGCCAAGCGCGCCGGCGGTGGCCGCGCCGATGTGTCAGCGGACTTGCCGCCTCAGCAACTCTTCGGGTTGGCAATCAGTCCGGATTCGCTGCCCGACGACGTGATCGCCGCTGCGCTGGCGGCCATTGCCGAAGGGCATCTGCGCGAAGCGGTGTCGCTGCTCTACCGCGGCGCGCTCTCGTACTTGGTTCACGATTGCGCGATGCGCATCGGCGAGGGCACCACTGAGGGTGAAGTGCTGAGAATTGCACAGCCCTTGTTGTCAGCAACCGCGTTTGCGCATTTTCAACGTCTGGTGGCGGCCTGGATCGAAATCGCCTACGGCCATCGTCCCGGCAATGCCGAGCAGTTGCGCGCGTTGTGTCACGCGCAGCGCAACCTGTTCATCGCGACGACAGTTGGGCCGCTGGTTGCTGCGGCCGGCACCGGTCCCGCCTCGGCAGGTGCTGGGTGAGGCAGAACTGGAAGCTGCTGTTCGGCATGTTCTGCTTGCTTGCGCTGGTTGGCATCGCTTTGTTGCGATTGCTTGAACGCGTGCCCGTTGAGCACGAAGAGCCGCCCTCGGAAGAGGCCCGGCGCAATGACTTCCTCGCCGCGCAACGTACCTTGAGCCGGCTGGGCCTGACGTGGGAGATGGTGCAGGGCGTAGTTACCGAATTGCCTCCAGGCGAGGGTGTCACTGTGATCTTGTCGAATCCAGGTGACCGCCTGAGTGAGTTCTCTTTGGACGCGATAGAGAATTTCGTGAAGTCGGGTGGCCACCTCATCACTGAAGCTGCTTGGTGGGGTGATGAAACGTTGCTGGCGCGATTTGCGGTCAGCCCAGAGTACTTGGATGACGAAGAGATGTAC
>JBBQQV010000299.1:0-4426 GCA_038215505.1 Lysobacterales bacterium | reverse complement strand
AATACTTCGAAGAAGCCCTCCACCCACAAATGCACCACCCACCAGCGCCAGTACTCAACCATCGACAGGTGCGTGTGTTCGCCCCACATCAGCCCAGCGCCATAAAACAGACCGATGGCGATGGTGGACAGAAACAGCAGCGTGGTGATCGACTTGGATTCGCCGCCCTTGCGAATAGCCGGCACCAGGCAACGCCCTACTAAAGTCAGCCAGATGCCCAGGCCGAGGAACAGAAACCACTGCCAGAAACGGCCCATGTCGACGTATTCCCAGCCTTGGTGGCCCCACCAGAAGTTGTGTGCAAGCCCCAGCTTCTGCATCACCGCAAACCACTGGCCGACGAACGAGCCGACCACAATGATGATCAAGCACAGCCAAAGCACGTGCACTCCCAGCGCCTGAAACTTGGGCTCGTGGCCGGAGATAGCTGGCCCGATGTAAAGGCCCATACCCAGCCACGCCGTGGCGATCCACAACACCGCCAGCTGGGTGTGCCACGTTCGCGTCAACGAGTAAGGCAGGTAGTCGGCGAGTGCAAACCCGTAGGCTTGCTGACCCTCGACTTGATAGTGCGCAGTGATTGCGCCCAGCAGGATCTGCACCAGGAACAACGCCATCACAATCCAGAAGTACTTGGCAGTCGCTTTCATCGATGGCGTCACCACTACCGAGGCCAACGGATCGCTGGCCGGCAAGGTCAGCGGCGGCTCCCCGCGGCTGTGGGTGACCGCGTAATGCCAGCCCAGCAGGGCAATACCAGCGATCAGGAACAGCACGCTGAAGACTGACCACATAAACAGATTGGAGGGCGGGGTGTTGCCGACCAGCGGCTCATGTGGCCAATTGTTGGTGTAGGTGATGGCCTTGCCCGGGCGTTGGGTGACCGCCGACCATGCGCTCCACCAGTAAAACGCCGTCATCGCACGGCGATGCTCGGCATCCGGCACGGTGTTGTTCTTCATCGCATAGTTCTCGCGCAATGTTGCCGTCGCCGGGTCGTTGCTGAACAGGCTTTGGTAATGCGCCGAGACGTTGGCGATGGCGATGGCGCGGTCGTCGCTGATGCTGACGTTGCCGGATGCGGCGTCGTAGGTGTTCGGGCGCATCTCCTGCTGCAAGCGCACAGACAGTGCCGCGCGGGTGGCAGGATCGAGCGCAGCGAAGGAAGGCGAGGCGTGGTCACGGCGGGACCATTGGTCCAGTACATCAACGGCTTCACGGTGCAGCCAATCGGCTGTCCAGTCAGGCGCTACGTAACTGCCGTGGCCCCAGATCGAACCCAGTTGGTGGCCGCCGATAGACTGCCACACTTGGCGGCCGGTCTCGATGTCAGCGCGCGTAAACACCACTTGGCCGGAGTGGGAAACGACTTGCTCAGGGACCGGTGGCATCTCCCGGTGGATTTCGCCGCCAACCCACAGCAGCACGGAAAATGAAACGACGAGCAAGACCGCGAGTGCGATCCATAGTTTGCGTGTGCTGCTCATGACAACGCTCCGATTGCAGATGGCGTCATGCTGTTGGCCGAGCGCCCGCGCGACCCTGATTCAGATCAAGCCCGGCTCAGTTTCTCAACACCGCCTTGGCGAGAACCTCGATGGCGACGGGGTTGATCAGCTCAAGTTCGCGGCGATCCACGCGTATCAGTCCTTCGCCCTGCAGGCGTTTGAGCACGCGGCTGACCGTTTCTGGTGCCAGCCGCAGATAATTGCCGATGTCGGTGCGGGTCATGGTCAGGTGCAGCCGCGTGGCTGAGAAGCCGCGGCGCGCGTAACGTCGAGACATGGCCACCAGAAAAGCCGCCATGCGCTCATCGGCGCTGAAATCGCCCGCCAGCAACGAAGCCTTGCCAATGTCCTCGCTGAGCAGGCGAAACAGCTGCGCCTGCAGGCCCGGCAAGCGGGTCGCCAGCATCGCCATCTTGGGGAAGGAGAATCGGCACAACATCACCGTGTCCAAAGCCACCGCGCTGCACGGGAATCGCGACTGGCTGATGGCACTCAAGCCAATGATCTCGCCAGGCAGGTGGAAACCCAGCACCTGCTGGTGGCCGGCGGCGTCAAGCACGTAGGTCTTCACGGTGCCAGCGCGCACCGCAGCGATCACGTTGAAGTCGTCGCCCTCGCGGAAGATGTGCTCGCCTTCATGAAACGGTCCGATGTGCTCGACCAGCACATGCAATTCCTTCAGCTCGGATTTGTCATAGCCCTGCGACAGGCAGGCATCGGAGAACGCACAGGTGCTGCAGAAGCGCAGCTGGTCACCGTCGTCGGCTGCCACTGGCGACCGCAGCGGTCGACGGCGCGAGCTGGCGATCACGGGGCACACCTTGCCTGACGGCTCAGATGACCTTTGAAAAGCGCGTTGGCTCGGCGTGAGGTTGCTGAAGATAGCGGTCGAAACATGCCGCGATAATACGTAGCAACAGGCGACCGCGCGCTGTCACGCGCAGCGAGCGCGGCAGGCGCTCGATCAGGCCGTCGGCCTCCAGCGCTTTCAGGCGGTCGAGGTCGTCACGGAAATATGCTTCGAACTCGATCTCGTGGCGCTGTTCCAGGGTGGCGAAGTCCACTTCGCTGTGGCACATGAGTTGCTGGATCAGCTCGGCACGCAGCAGGTCATCGGCATCCAGCGACATGCCGCGCCAGGTCGGCAGGCGGCCCTCGTCGATGGCGAGTTCCCAAGAGGGCAGGTCGCGCGGATTCTGGCTGTAGGTGTCGCCGACGTGGCTGATCGAGCTCACACCCAGGCCGATCAGGTCGCAATCGGCGTGGGTGGTGTAGCCCATGAAGTTGCGATGCAGGTGGCCGGCTTCCTGCGCTTTCGACAGGTCGTCACCCGGCAGTGCGAAGTGGTCCATGCCGATGTATTGGTAGCCGGCGGCCGACAGCTTCTCGATAGCCAGCTGCAGCAGGCCCAGCTTGTCTTCGGCGCTGGGCAGCTCGGACTCGTTGATCCGCTGCTGGGGTCGGAACAGCTGCGGCATGTGCGCATAGCTGTATATCGCGAGGCGGTCAGGGCGGCTGCCAATGACGGTATCGAGCGTCTTGCCGAACCCTTCCGGGGTCTGCCGCGGCAGGCCGTAGATCAAGTCCACGTTCACCGAGCGGAAGCCGTTCTTGCGGCAGGCGTCGATGACGTCCTGGGTTTGCTCGACGCTTTGGAGTCGGTTCACCGCCTGCTGCACGACGGGGTCGAAGTCCTGCACGCCGAGGCTGGCGCGGTTGAACCCCATGAACGCGAGCGCTTCGATATCACCCTGGTTGACACAGCGCGGATCGATCTCGATGGAAAAATCGCGTGCCGGGCTGGTGCTGAAATGAAAGTGGCAGCTAAGCGCGTCGAGCAACTCGCCGATCTGGCCGGGGGTCAAGAAGTTGGGGGTTCCGCCACCCAGATGCAGCTGCATCACCTCGCGATCGCGATCAAACTGTGGGCCGAGCATCGAAGCCTCGCGCTGCAGCCGGGCAAGGTACGGTTCAGCGCGCGCGGAGTCGCGGGTAATCACCCGATTGCAGCCGCAATAAAAGCACGGGCTGAAGCAGAACGGCACGTGCACGTAAAGCGACAGGCGGCGCGGTATCGGGTCGTCGTTGCTCACGTTGGCAGCTTGCCGGAATGCTGCTTCAGCAAAGCCCGAGTGAAACTGCGGCGCGGTCGGATACGAGGTGTAGCGCGGACCTGGCCGGTCGTAGCGGCGCAGCAGTTCGGCGTCAAAAGGAGGTGGGGCGATCATGCTGCACAGCCTATGTGCCGGTAGACCACTCGTCCTTGACCTCGATCAAGTCGGACGACCGTTACCTTCCATCCGGGTATGCGCCGGCCGTTCACCCACCGCTCCGGCGCAGGGCCTTCACAACAGCATAGCGACAGCCAACGCCGCCGGCTAAGCCGGTGGCGGACAAGGCCGCTGGAGTCCGGCATGCAAGCGGTCCTCCGCATCACGTCGCCGTCATTAGCTATACTTCGCGCCCTTTTGCCCCTTAAGCATCCGTTCACTCACTCTTGGAGGTTTCATGTTCGAGCAATACGGACTGGCGATAGCGCTTGCGGGCGCTGTCCTTGCCCTCGTTTATGGCGTCATTTCGATCCGCTGGGTGCTGGTTCAGCCCGCCGGCAATGCACGCATGCAGGAAATCGCGGGCGCCATCCAGCAGGGCGCGCGTGCCTATCTGAATCGGCAATACAGCACTATCGCGGTGGTTGGCCTGGTGTTGTTCGTGGTGCTGGGGTTCGCCTTGGATTGGTACTCGGCGATTGGCTTTGTGATCGGCGCGGTGCTCTCGGGTGCGGCCGGCTACATCGGCATGAATATCTCGGTGCGCGCCAACGTGCGTACCGCTGAAGCCGCTGTTGGGCTTTGCCTTCGGCTCGTCGCTGATTTCGATCTTCGCGCGGCTGGGCGGCGGCATCTTCACCAAGGGCG
>JBBQQV010000298.1:0-4442 GCA_038215505.1 Lysobacterales bacterium | reverse complement strand
GCCGCAACAGTTGCCGGTCGGCATCGGTCAAGTGCAGCGAGTCTTTGCGCATCAAGCCGATCACGTTGAAGCGGAAGGCGACGCCCAGCTCTTCCAGAATGCGACCGATCTGCGGCTCACCGATTTGAAAGTCGGATTTGTCATCGAAATAGATCTTGTCGATCGTGCCGCCGGTGGTGACGACGCAGAGCTGGTCCATGACGCAAGCCGCAGCAAAGGGGGCAGCCAGTATAGGTGCTGAAGTCTTCGCCTGTGTCACCGCTTGACGGGCAAGCGGCGACTTTGCGATCAGCGCAATCAGCGCAATGCGCGGTACGCAAGCTCGATGCGCGCGGCGGCGCCGTACAACAGTGAAGCATCCGTGGCGATCAACTCCGGTGGCACCACACTTGGCCAAGCGCTGGCCAACAGCGCGTCGATCTGCGCTTGGATGTCGGCCACTGAGCCGCCTGCTGCCGTGCGCTGCTCTTCGCTCAACGTCGCCAACAACACGTTGGCGCTAGTGGTGAAGCCCCACGCGTCCTGATACTCGTGGCCATTGACGACCTTGCCGTCCTTCACGCCTTGGGCGTATTCATCAGCCGCCGTTTTCACCAGCGCGTGCACTGCGCCCAAAAGCGTCTTGGTGCCTGCGATGCTGCGGGTATCAACGACGGATGCGGATTGCGCCAAGGCGTCTTCAAGCTGCGCCATCGCGGTTGCCACTTCGGCTTGCGACCCTTGCCGTTCAACCGTGCTGGACAAGGCCGACAGTGCCAAAGCGAAGTCGGCGGCCTTGCGCGCGTCGAGCGCCGGTTTGAGCGATGCGTACAACTCGTCTCCGGGATGCTTCATGTGCATCAAAGCCATCGGATGTGCACCGACGTTGTACAGGGCCACACCAACCCGCAAGTGACCGCGGACCTGACCCAGCAAATTGAGATAGACAATATCGTCGGTCACCGCTGACGCCGGTTGCGCTGCGCCTTCGCCACCTTCTCCGCTGGCTGGCGCTTGCGTTGGCGTGATCTTGGCGGGCGCAGTCGCGCCTGCACCTTCGCCTTCTGCAAACAGCGCAGCCGGCGTGCTTTGCAAAAGTGCGGCGTGCACAGCGTCCGACATGGTCGCCGCATTCGCCATCGAAACTGCGCTAACCGCCGCCCCAACCACGATAAGCTCGCCAAAACGGTTCCATACTTTGCGCTTGGATTGCATGTCAATTCCTGTCGGTGGGGCGGATGGCGCCCGTGGATGCGAACAATTCTCCTTTAGAATACCCTAGTGAAACAGGCACGTGAACCTGATAATTGCCGACCTGCTCAGTGACGCCCAGTTCAGCGCCATTGCCGAATCGCTGGCCGATCCGGGCCTGTTTCGCGACGGTGCTGAAACCGCTGGTGCGTTGGCGCGGCCTGTCAAACGCAACTTGCAAGCGCGTGATGGAGCCAAGGTTGAGGCCGCGCTGGGCCTGATCAGCGAAGCGCTGCTGGCGCATCCGATCCTGGGTTCGGCAGCACGGCCCAAGCAGTTGCTGCGTATCCTGGCCAATCGTTATGAGCAAGGCATGCACTACGGCAACCATATCGATGAACCGATCATCGCCGGCGAACGAGCCGATCTGTCATTTACCCTGATGCTCAGCGATCCTTGCGAGTTCGAGGGCGGCGAGCTGGTGATCGAAAGCGACGATCAGACTCACGTGTTCCGCTTGGCTCGCGGCGAAATGTTGCTGTATCCCGCGCATACCTTGCACCGGGTAGAGCCCGTCAGCCGTGGACGAAGACTGGCGGTGATTGGCTGGATTCGCAGCTGGATTGCAGACCCGGCGCAACGTGAGGTGTTGTTTGATCTGGACCGCGTCATCGAATCCATGCTGGCGAGCAGCGCTGAGCGCAGCATTCTTGATCGGTTGCAACGCGCCCGCGCGCGCTTGATGCGCATGTGGGCGCAATGACGCGCACGCTGGCAGCACCCGCGATCTAGAAATCTTCGCCATGAACCTTCTCGCCGAGCTGAAACGTCGCAATGTGATTCGCGTGGGAGTGGCTTGGCTTGCGCTGACCTGGCTGTTGGCGGCGATGTGCGCGCTGTTGTTTCCGGCTTTGGGCCTGCCCGTCGCCAACGTGCGCTGGGTCTTGCTGCCTTTGTTGGCGGCGTGGTTGCCAGTGCTGTACTTGGCGTGGCGTTACCAACTCGGGCCAAGCGGAGTTATTCGGGATCGCGGTAGTGAACACGACACTCCGCAACGTGAGTTCACCGCGCGGCGATTGGACCAGTTGACTGTGGTCGTCGTGCTTGCCGCGCTCAGCTTGGCGCTGATCCGTCAGTTCATAAGTGAAGTCGCGCCAACCCCAACTGCGCCTGTCGTTACTCCCGTCGCGGTTAGCAAAGTGCTACCGCCCCGTCCCATCCATCCGCATTCGCTGGCGGTGCTGCCACTGGCCAACCTGAGTCCAGAGCTTGCCGACAGCTACTTTGCCGACGGCCTGTCGGAAGAGCTGCTAAACGTTCTGGCGCGCATTGATGGCTTGAAAGTCACCTCGCGTACGTCGTCTTTCATGTTTCGCGATCAGGCCATCGACAGTCGCGAAATCGCGACTCGACTCGGCGTTGCCTACATGCTGGAAGGTTCGGTGCGCCGGCAGGGCGAAGAGTTGCGAATCAGCGTGCAGTTGGTTGAGGGGGCCACGGACAGGCAACGCTGGTCGGCCACCTATGAGCGTCGCATTGACGACATTTTTCGTGTGCAGGAGGAGATCGCCCAGTCCATTGCCGATGCGTTGGCGACTTCGCTGGGCGTGCGGCAAGTGCAAGTGGCTGCATCGACCAGCGATCTGCGCGCCTACGAGTGGTATCTGCGCGGTCGCCAGTTGTTTGCCCAGCGTGGGTCGAATTTGGCAGTGGCGCGCGAACTGCTCGAACGCGCGGTCGAGCGCGATCCGCGCTTTGCCGACGCGTGGGCGACGCTGGCGGGCACGTGGTATGTGTGGCGCGCTTACGCGCCGGTGCCGGCTGGCATCGATACATTGGCGCGTGCTGAGGCCGCCGCCGCACGAGCGCTCGCCATCAATCCGCGCCACCCGACGGCGCTCGCCGTCAGCGCTCGCCTGGCGGCGGATGCGGGCGACCGTTTGCGCCACGCCGAGCTCATCAAGCAGGCGCTCGAGCTTGAACCAAACAACGCCAATTCGTGGCTATGGCAAGGGCTGGGCTTGTTCGAGGTCGGCCACATCAAGCAGGCCCACGCCAGTTTCAGCCAAGCCCAGCAGCTGGATCCGCTCAGTGGTCTGCACCTTGGCTGGTTGGGTATCAGCACCGCCTTGTTAGGCGATACGCAGGCGGGCATCGACATGTTGCGGCGGGCGCATGGCTTGGGGTGGCGCGGCCCGGCCAGTCGGGCGCTGTTCTTTCTCACCGATCCCGCTGACCCGACGATCAGCAAGGCCTATGGCGACTGGCTGCACGACGACGACGGCATGCCTGCCGCGCAACGCGAGCTGGCGCGTGGACTGACCCCTGCACTGACTGATCCTGCCGAGCTGGCCCCAGCCCGGCAACGTTTACTCGCTGCGGCGCGCGCTGCACCCGCGCTTGAATGGTCCGTCCTGTTGCAGATATTTGGACTCAACGAAGCCGCAGTCGCCCATGCCTTGCTGACCGAACGCGCCAGCACGCAGAACTTGCTGTTAAACCTTTGGTATCCGCGGTTCCGCTCATTTCGCGAGCACAAACAATTTGCCGAGGTCGCCAAGCGGCATGGTCTGGCGGCGTATTGGCAACAGCATGGCGCGCCGGATGGTTGTTTTCTGATTCGCGCGGAAGCGGGATCGTTAGGTTGTACGCGCTAGCCCAGAGGTAAGCGTTGTTGGCAGAGTTATTCGCTGCGGCGAGGGCACCGCTGCTGTTCGGCTTCGAGTTAACATCGCCCATCCACACCCTCCTGAACCAGTTGTCAATTGCGCATGAAACTGCTGGCCGAGCTTAAGCGCCGCAACGTCATCCGCATGGCGGGCCTGTATCTGGTGGGTGCGTGGTTGGTGGTGCAGGTGGCCGGCACGGTGTTGCCCATGTTCGGCGCGCCCGAGTGGCTGGCGCGCAGCATCGTGATCCTGTTGATCGTCGGCTTTCTGCCCTCGCTGGTGATCTCGTGGTTCTTCGAGCTGACCCCGGAAGGCTTGCAACGCGAAGACGACTTGAGCGCAGACCGGCGCGCTGCGCCCCGCGCCGAGCGTCGTCTGCGCCGAATCAGTGATCAACCGATTGAACAGGCGCCATCGCCCATCGTCGCCAGACGCATAGACAGGCTGATCATCGGCGTGCTGTTGATCGCGCTGGGGTTTTTCGCGATTGAGCGGTTTCTGCTCACTATCCCGGCGGTACCCGTGCCCGCGTCAGTGGTAAGCCGCCCAGCGTTGACGCCGGTGCCCGGCCTGGTCGCGGTGCTGCCGTTCCGCAATCGCAGT
>JBBQQV010000297.1:0-4463 GCA_038215505.1 Lysobacterales bacterium | reverse complement strand
CGGGTGGATTGCCCAGCATCGCTTGCCCACTTCGCGAGCCAGCGCTTGCTAACAGCTGTGGCGTCTGTACCTGCTGGGTCGGCAATGCACTGCGAACTGCATCGAGAAAACGCGCAGGTAGCCAGTGCTCATTGATCGCTCTGGGCAAATGCCGAAGCGCGGCCAAGCTGAATTGGCCGCCAGCCGCAGATTCGAAGGCAAACTCGCCTTTGCTGGCCGCAGCCACATGCACCCATTGCGAAGCAGGCCGCAGCGCACCCAACGTTGGCGGGCTGCGCAGGCCCTGCAACGGCGACTTCCGGGCAGCCATTGCAGCAATCGGCTGCGAGGCTAGCGGCAGATAGCGCCGACGCAGGCCCGCCGCTTGTCCTTCGCGATACGGGATCCGTGCAGCGTTTTCCCGTTCGGAATCTGTCACCGGGTACACCGAAGAGCCCGGATGCGAACAGTCAAAAAACAGGGTGATCCTGACTCTGTCTGCATGTGGCAAGAGCATTGCTGCCAAATCCGAATGAGAAATGCAGCCCGCGCTCAGGTAATCAAACGGCACCAGAGCCGACAACAGGCGATCATTGGCTTTTGCGCTTGGGTCAGGCAGTTGGGTCGCGTGGCCCGCAAACTGGATGACCGCTTCACTGCCATCTTCGGCTGCTGCCAGCAAATCGCTAATGGCAGCTTGGATTCGGTCGCGGGTGGCGTTGCGATCCTGCAACATCAGGACCTCGAACCCCGACTCGGCAAGCGCGCGTGCCCAACGATCCGCGTCGTCGGCACCGGCCTGCAATGGCGCCGCTGCATAAGCGTCGATGCCAATACACAGGGCACTTCTTGCCCGTGCGCGAGGGAGAGATTGCACCGGGCCGTCATCGCTTGCGCGCCGGCGTCGCGGCGCGGGTTCGGCCGCCAATGTCGTCATCGCCACTCACCAACGATGCAAGACCGGCTTGGCCTCGCCGTCAGGAATGGGCCACCGCTCAAGCAGCAACGCACCGCAAAGCAGCAATGGCGACCCGCTCCGATTTCAAGTTCCTTCATTCCAACCCCAACAAGCTGGCCAAATTGCGCGCGCAATCGGGTCCGTTACTGGGTAAGTGTCACCAGAGGGCGAGAATTCGCACCCCATTCGAAAATGGATTCCATCGTCCCAGCGTGAGATCCGCAAAATCAGGCGCACCGACAGGTGCGGCTAGCGTTGCAAATGTGCGCTGCATCGTCCTCCGCGACGCCGCGTTGATCGCACTGCCTTTCGCAAGCCCCCGCTTTTCGCAAGCCAAGGAAACCCCGCGACCGATCCGCGCGCATGCTGCGAAGTCAGTACGCCGCGTTATGCACCGTTTGTACCGAGCGACCACTGGGGTCCAGCACGTTTTTCAGCGACGCGTCCCACTCCAGCGCGGCGGCTGTTGAGCAAGCCACGGAGGGGCCACCGGGGACGCATTCAGCGGCCCAAGCCTGCGGATAGTGACGGTGGAACAGATCCCGATACAGGTACGCCTCTTTGGTTTGCGGCGTGTTGTAGGGAAACCGAAAGCGCGCGCTGGCCAATTGCTGATCGCTGACTTGAGCATTGGCGTGAGCTTTCAACGAGTCGATCCATGCATAGCCGACCCCGTCGGAAAACTGCTCCTTCTGCCGCCACAACACGCTGTCTGGCAAGTAGCCGGCAAACGCTTCGCGAAGAAACTGCTTCTCGATCCGATCGCGTTGTTTGCCGGACAGCTTGACCTCGGGATCGAGCCCCATCGCCACATCGATGAAGCGGCGATCCAGAAAAGGAACTCTCGCCTCCACCCCCCAGGCCGCCATCGACTTGTTGGCTCGCAGACAATCAAACAGGTGCAACGCATCGAGTTTGCGCACGGTTTCTTCGTGCAAGGCCTCGGCATTGGGCGCCTTGTGAAAGTACAGATAGCCGCCGAACAGCTCATCGGAACCCTCTCCCGACAACACCATCTTGATGCCCATCGCGCGGATACGCCGCGCCATCAAATACATCGGCGTGGAGGCGCGAATGGTGGTGACGTCATAGGTCTCTAGGTGGTAGATGACGTCGGCCAGCGCGTCGATGCCTTCCTGCACGGTGAAGTGCAACTCGTGATGCACGGTGCCGATGTGCGCGGCCACTGCGCGTGCGGCCTTCAAGTCCGGCGACTCCAGCAGACCCACCGCAAAACTGTGCAGTTGTGGCCACCACGCTTCCGTCTTTTCGTCTTCTTCGACGCGGCGGCCCGCGTACTTCTTGGCAATTGCTGCCACCAGCGACGAGTCCAGCCCGCCGGAGAGCAGCACGCCGTAAGGCACGTCGCTCATCATGTGACTCTTCACCGCCGCTTCAAACGCGGCCCGCAAAGCAGCGTGATTGCGGCTGCCGCCGGTCACATCGGCGAACTCGCGCCATTGCGGTCGATAATAAAGGCTGGGTTGCGCATCGCCCGAACGCCAGTAGTGGCCGGGCGGAAATTCGCGGGCATCGGTACAAACGCCGGCCAGCGCTTTCAACTCGGAGGCGACATACAGCGTGCCGTCCTGATCGTGGCCGTAATACAAGGGAATGATGCCGATTGGATCGCGAGCGATCAGCCAGCGATGTGCGGCGGCATCCCACAACACAAAGGCGAACATGCCTTCCAGGCGATTCAAGAACTCATCGATCTGGGCCGCGCCGCCCGCTTGCCGATACAGCGGCAGGATGACTTCACAGTCGGAATGGGTCGCAAAGGCGTAGCCAGCTTCAAGCTCGGCACGCAGCGCGCGATGGTTGTAAATCTCGCCGTTCACGGCCAGCACTTGCCCGCCGTCCGGGCTGATCAGCGGTTGCGCGCCAGAGTCGACCCCGACGATCGCCAACCGTTCGTGGACCAGAATGGCGTGTTCGTCGGCGTAAATGCCCGACCAATCCGGTCCGCGGTGGCGCATTTTTCGCGATTGCGTCAGCGCTTGTGCACGCAGGATGGAGGCGTCAGAACGGAGGTCGAGCAGACCAAGAATCGAGCACATTTGGGACCGGGAAAAGGCAGGCGAAAGACCGATTCTGGCAGGTTTTATCGCCGATGGTGCACTGCGGCAAGCGCGGCCTCAATCCTCAGGTGACCGCCAGCCAAAGCCACTCCAGTGCCTCGCTGGTAACGCCCGCCAAGGAGGCAGTCAAGCCGATACTCAAGCCCCAAACGATCAACAGCAGAGCGCCATCGCGTTCGATCAGCGCAAATGCAAAGCCCATCACCAGCAAACCCAAGGGATAGTTGGTCAACGGAATCGGCAAGGCCAAAATCAGGCCCAAGGCCAGCAGCATCACGCCCGTGGTCAGATTGCCAAAGATACCGGTGAACAAAATTTCGATTCGCGGTCGGCTGAGATGCTCCAAACGTCGCATCCACGGTGCCATGCGAGCAATGAACCGAGCAAAGGTCTGCCGCGAGAACGACCGAGCACGCAGCTTTTGCGGCATCCAGGGATTGCGCAGCCGCAGTATCAACTGTAGGCCCAGCACACAAACCAGGGGACCCACCACCGCGCCCACGCCGAGCGGGATCGGCAGCATCGCGGGCAGCACCACCGCCAGCAACATGACGCCAAAAGCGCGCCGGTTAAATGCCCCCAGCAACTCCTCGAGAACCAAGGGCTCGCTGGTCTGGCGCTCGGCAATGGTGGTCAAGAGTTCGCTGGTACGGGGCGCGGTCGAGGTCATTCGGTCAGCAGTTTAGCCCGGACTTTTCATGAATCGCGCACGCCCTCGCTTGTCTTCCGACCGCGCAGTGAGTTCTCTGCAGGTCACGGAGTGGCCCGGCACCTCGCTGCGTCAAAGAATCCGCTTTGCGATCAGTAGTCTGCGCGATCTTCGTGTGCATTCAGTGAAGCCGGGGGTAGACTCGCGTCGAGTAAGCACGAACGGCTGCCGTTCACATTGACGATCCGAGCGCCGTGCGGGCGAGGGCGAAAACAAGAGCCACAGGCAAACCCGCGTCTGGCAGCATACTTACGCATCTGGTCAGTCAACTCGCGACCGTTGCGCTGATAAGGCGCGGTCATTCTGCCTGTTATATTTCTGCAAAATAACTGTAGTAATGTCGGCAACGCTGCCTTGACAGGCGGCTGCACCGCCCTTTTTCGCCCCTGGCAACTATCGAACCCTCTATGCGCTCTTCCTTGATCTTCCCGCTTGCGCTTGCCCTTGTCTCAACTTCCGGCTGTGGTCCTGCAACCGAAGGCAATGCGCCTGCGCCGGCGCGTGCCGCCGAGGTTCCCGTCATCCAGATTGATGGCTCGAGCACCGTTTATCCCATCACCGAAGCGGTGGCTGAAGAGTTCCAAATCGCCACCAAGGTGCGAGTGACCGTGGGGGTGTCCGGCACCGGTGGGGGCTTCAAGAAGTTCTGTCGCGGTGAAACCTCCATTGCGAATGCATCACGACCCATTTTGACCGAAGAAATCGCCGCCTGCGCCGCCTCAGGTGTTAAGTTCAT